>CAMJAJ010000060.1 GCA_946403565.1 uncultured Treponema sp.
GATATCGTCATGCTCGACGACCGCGCCATCCAGAAGGTTCTCCGCGAGGTGGACCAGCAGGAGCTTGCGAAGGCCCTCAAGGCTGTCGATACGGAAGTCCAGGACAAGATCTTCCGCAATATGTCCAAGCGTGCCGCAAGTATGCTTAAGGAAGATATGGAGTTCATGGGCCCTGTCCGCTTGAAGGACGTCGAGGAGTCCCAGCAGAAGATTGTTTCTGTCATCCGTAGGCTTGAGGACAGCGGTGAAATCGTCATCGCCCGTTCCGGCGACGATGAGCTTGTTGAGTAGTAGAGTAAGTGAACGAGCTGCAGGGCCGGCAAGGCCTTGCAGCTGTCTGAAAATTTCAGGAGTTTAAAATGGCCCAGACCGTATTCAGACCGAACCAGGTTAACAAAGTTGACGGAGAGATAATCCTCACGCTTCCGAAGTCTTTTGCCCCCGAGGTGGTGGAGGTCGAGGAAGAGGAGCCTGAATACACCGGGCCGACTGCCGAGGAGCTCAAGCGGGAGGCGGACGAGTTCAAGCTCCAGTTCGAGAAGGACAAGGCCGCCATGATTGCCCAGGCCCATGCCGAGGCCGACAACATCGTCCGCGATGCCCAGAACGTCGCGTTCGATGAGGTCAAGAAGCAGAGCGACGAGGCGAGCGTCATAAAGAATTCCGCCCGCAAGGAGGCGGAGAAGATTATCGAGGATGCCAAGGCCGAGGCCGAGCGCATCATTGCCGCCGCCGAGGAGCAGAAGGCCTCCATCTCCGCCAAGTCCCATGACGAGGGCTTTGAGAAGGGACGCGAGGAAGGCTTCGAGAGCGGCAAGGACGAGTGTTCCCGCCTTATCGAGCGCATCCACCGGATAATCGAGTCCGTGCAGGGCAAGCGGCAGGAAATCCTGGACACGACGGAGCAGCAGATCGTTGACCTCGTCATCCTGATGACCCGCAAGGTCGTCAAAATCATGAGCGACAACCAGAAAAGCGTCATCATGGCCAACGTCGTGCAGGCCCTCAAGAAGGTGAAGGGACGCGGCGACGTGACCCTCCGCGTGAACCTGGCCGACGTGAAGCTGACCACGGCGCACGTGCAGGACTTCATCCGCGAGGTGGAGAACATAAAGAACATCGCAATCGTCGAGGACAGCTCGGTGGAGAAGGGCGGCTGTATCGTGGAGACGGACTTCGGTGCCGTCGATGCCCGCATAGCCAGCCAGCTCAGCGAGCTTGAATCCAAGATCCTCGAAATTTCTCCGATTAAGACGGTCAACAAGGCTGACGTCAAGAACCCCGACAACTAGCGTTTCCAAGGTAAGGGGGGCTTGGCATGGAAGCTGTGTCTTTTTTCAACAAATATGTTAAGTCCGTGGAGCGGACTGACACAATCAAATACACGGGCAAGGTTACTGCCGTCAAGGGGCTGATGATTGAAAGCAGAGGCCCCCATTCCGTTATGGGGGAGCTGTGCCGCATCGAGATTGCCGGTGGCGAGCGCAGTGTCCTTGCCGAGGTCGTGGGCCTGGAGGACTATGTCGTCCGCCTGATGGTCTACGGCGACACCAAGGGAATCGAGGTTGGCGACCCCGTCGTTGCCTCGGGACACGTCCTTGAGGTCCCCGTCGGTCCCGGACTGCTGGGCCGCGTCATCGACGCGACCGGAAAGGCCTACGACGGAAGGGGCGACCTTGCCGCCGATGATTTCTATCCCGCCGTCGCGAGCCCGCCGAACCCGATGGACAGGCCCCCGGTGAAGAAGCGGATGGTGACGGGAGTCCGTGCCATCGACGGCCTTCTCACCGTCGGAAAGGGCCAGCGGATCGGCATATTCGCAGGTTCCGGCGTGGGCAAGAGCACCCTCATTTCTACGATAGCACGCAACACGAACGCGGACGTGAACGTCATCGGCCTCATCGGAGAGCGCGGTAGGGAAGTCATGGACTTCATCAACCGCGACCTTGGCGTGGAGGGCCTCAAGCGGTCTGTCCTCGTCGTCTCCACGAGCGACCAGCCTTCCATCTCTCGCCTCCGTGCCGCATACGTCACGACGGCGATTGCCGAATACTTCCGCGACCAGGGCAAGGACGTCATGCTGATGTTCGACAGCGTCACCCGCTTTGCCCATGCCCAGCGCGAGATAGGCCTTGCCACCGGCGAGCCGCCTGCCCAGCGGGGCTATCCCCCGAGCGTGTTCGACATGCTCCCCAAGCTGCTCGAACGGACGGGAACCAATGCCAAGGGCAGCATCACCGCCTTCTATACGGTGCTCGTGGACGGCGACGACATGGACGAGCCGATCTCCGACAAGGTGCGCGGAACCTTGGACGGACATATCATCCTCAAGCGCCAGCTTGCGCAGAAGCAGCACTATCCTGCGATAGACGTGCTTGCCAGCATAAGCCGTCTTTCCAAGCGCGTGTCCGGCCCCTGCACGCTCAAGGCCGTCCAGACCGTCAAGCGCTGGATGGCGGATTACGCCCAGCAGGAGGAGATGATCCTTGCCGGCGTCTACCAGAAGGGCAACTCTCCCGAGATTGACGAGGCCATCGAAAAGCATGCTGCCATAGATGAGTTCCTCTGCCAGTCCGAAAGCGAGCACTGCACCATCGAGGATACCCTGCAGCGGCTTTCCGTGCTGAGCGGGGTGGAGATTCCGGATGACGAATTCCCCGAGATGCCGGCGGGCGCGAGGTACTAGCGGCCTCCTATGAAGCGTTTCCGCTATTCCCTTCAGAAGATCCTTGACCTCCGTTCCTTCCAGCTCAAGCAGGCCGAGATAGAGCTGGGCAAGGTGAACTCCCAGATAGCCGCCGAAAACAGGCAGCTCCAGATCATCGCCGCCCAGAAGCTCAAGGTGCAGGGCGATATGGACGCAAGCCATGACATCGCGACCTTTGCGAGCGGCCACGGCTACATCGTCTTTTTGGATCAGAAGCGGGATGCCTGCCAGGAGCGTATTGCCATGCTCCAGATCGAAGCCGACAAGAAGAAGGAGATCGTCAGGGCGGCGATGCAGAAGGAGAAGGTCCTGGAGCGCCTCAAGGAGCACCGTCTGGAAAACTGGAAGGACGAGATGCAGAAGGAGGAGGAGCTTGTGGTCGATGACGTCGTGACGGCAAAATACGGGGCTGCCCAGGATGCCTAGCCTGCCGCGCGGGAAAAAGATAGCAGCCCTCGCTGATTCTCCTGTCCTCATACCCTTCATAGCGTTTTTTTTCCTGACAGGACTGCTCCTCCTCGTTCCCGCGGCGCGGGATGCCCTGCTTGCGTTTGCAGGGCGCGTGGGCGGAAAGTCCCTGCTGTCCAGCAAGTGGAAGGAATTCCTGATTGAATATGGGGGGAAGCTCCTCCTGGCCTCGCTCCTGCTTGCCGTCCATCTCTGGCGGCGCAGGCTGTCTCTCCAGCAGTCCCGCCAGCAGTTCCTGCAGGAACCGGCTGGACGGCTGGCGCTGTTTGACCGGGGCTTTTTGCTCATCAGCTCCATCGCCTGGATCCTGTTCACCGGCTCAAGCGTCCTGCTCCATGAGCCCTGGCGTGACGAGCTGCAGGCCTGGAGCATCGCCCGCGCCTGCGGCCCGGCCCAGATCTTTCACGAGATGCGCTACGAGGGCCACTTCGTCCCCTGGTTCTACCTGTTCATTCCATTCGCGAAGCTGGGCTTTCCGCTTCTGACGCTGAACCTTGTCTCCTTCGCGATAATGGCGGCATGCACCTTCCTGGTCCTGTTCAAGTCGCCGTTCGGCATCTGCGCCAGGACGGCCTTTGTCTTTTCCGTCCCGATGGCATATTACTACCCGGTGGTGTCCCGCTGCTACTGCCTCTTTGCCCTGTGCGCCGTTGCCCTCGCGCTCGTCTACGGAAGGCGGACGGAGCGGCCCTTCCTGTACGCCCTGCTGCTCGGCCTCCTTGCCAACAGCCATGCATACGCGGAGGGCCTGGTCGCGGTCTTGACGGTAGACCTGCTATACAATGACATCCTGCTTCCGTGGCATACCCTGGAGCGGTCTGAGCGCAGGCGGCGGCTTGCCGCCCTGGCCCTCGTCTTCCTGTTCGTCCTCCTCGCCTTCTGCCAGGTGGCCCCGGCCCTTTCTTCCTCCACGGCAGCCAGCTCGCGTTCCCGCATGAGCATCGACCGCTTTTTCGACGTCTTCATCCAGGTCTTCCTTGCGCTGGACCTGTCTTCCCTTTCCCAGTTCACCGTCCTTTTCCTGGCGGTCCTGGCCCTGCACCTGCTGTCCTGGCACCGGCGGCCGGGGCTCCTGCTCGTGCTGGGCCTTTCGCTCCTCTGGATGCTCGTCTTCGCGGCGACCATCTACGGGGCCTCCATTCCGAGCCGGGCCTGGATGTGGCTGTTCGTGCTGCTCCTTGTCCTGTGGCAGATGGCGGGCCGGGGGCGGAATGCCGCCTCGGTCCTGCTCGCTCTTATCTCGCTGGCCTCGTTCAATCCGGCGGTGAACGCCAGGGACTGGACGGGCGAGTTTTCGACCGCAAAGGCGACCGCCGCCTACATCAAGGAGCACGTCCCCGCGGGGGAGCGGATCTACCTGCCCTATGCCCATGCCAACTACTCGATGCTGTGCTTTGCGCCGGGCTATGACTACCGGAGCCTTGAGACGGGGGAGGGGCTGACTTTCTTCTCTTGGAGCAGGGAGCGCGAGATGGCGCAGTACGGCGACATGAACGCCTGCATCCGCGACCGCTTCACCGAGGGCGGGACGGCCCCCCTGCTTGTCGTCGGCCTGAACAATGCCGCCCCCAATTCTATTGCCGGGGGCCTTGTCTACGGGCACGACGTCCTGCTGGAAAGCCGGCCCTCCATATCGGGGGAAAGCTTCACCATCCTGAGGGTCTATGACGGGCCTGCCCGCTAAGGCCGTCCGGGGCCTGCTGCTCCTGGCCCTCCTGGCCGGCCTCTCCTTCCTGCGCCCGGCCCCTGCCTGCTGTGCGGACGAAGGCCGGCTAGAACAGGCGGTGGACGCCTACCTTGCCTCCCTTTCCCCGATGCAGCAGGTCTCCCTGCTTTTCCTCGTGAACATAGACGGAAACACGGCTTACCGCGCGCTTGAACGGGACGAGGACGGCAGTCCCATCGTGCCGGGCGGCTGCCTTTTCTTCTCATACAACATCGCCCCGTCCGCGGGCGGCGTCATAGCCTTTACGGAATCCATCGCCAGCTACTGCACGGCGCATGACCTGCCGCGTCCCTATGTCGCCGTCGATCAGGAAGGCGGCAGCGTGAACCGGCTCAGGGACCTGACCAGCCCCCTGCCGTCGTCCGGCCTTGTCGCCCAGCGGCTGACCCCGCAGGAGGCCGCAAAACTGTACGCCCTCCAGGGGGAGCAGATGGCAGCCCTTGGCTTTGACCTGAACCTGGCTCCGGTTGCGGAAGCCCAGGCCGCTTACAACAGCGACTACCTGGGCCGCCGAGCCTTCGGCGGGGCGGCGGACGCTGCCGCGTACAGTTTTGCGGCCGTGCGGGCCTACCAGGACCAGGGTGTCCTCTGCGCCGTGAAGCATTTTCCCGGCAACTCGAACGCAGACCCCCATGCGGGCACGTCGGTCATCGGCATAGGCGAAACGGAGCTGGTCCACTCCATGCTCCTGCCTTTTTCCTTCGTCCTGGCCGCATCTCCGGCGGCCGTCCTTATGTCCCATGCGCTCGTGCCCGCGGTTGACCCCGCCAGTCCCGCCGTCCTGAGTGCCGGCTGGATGAAGGGAATCCTGAAAGGCCAGCTGGGCTACGGGGGGCTCGTGATAAGCGACGACATCTTCATGGGCGCGGTGTCCTCGTTCGATATGCGCGAGCTGTCCGTACGGGCGGTCAGCTCCGGGGCGGACGTGCTCATGCTGTCCGACAAGTATTTCAAGAACTGCGCCCTTGCCCTGCTGGCCGAGGCGGGGGCGGATTCCGATTTTGCCCGCAGGCTGCATGAGGCCGAGGAGAAGGTCGTGCGCTTCAAGATCCGCGCGGGCCTGCTCAAGGCGGTGGAAGGGGCCGACGGTTCCCTTTCCGTCGTGGAGCTGTCCCTGGTTGAGCAGCGGGGGAGCGCCTCCTCCCGCCTGCGGACATTCGAGAAGTCCAGGAGGCAGGGGGAGGAGTTCTATCGGAGGCACTTTTCAGGAGGCGCGCAGTGAAGCAGAAGGATGCCGCCCTGAAGCGGAAGCAGACGGGCGGGGAAGGCTTTGAGGACTACTATGCGGCCCTGTTCGCCTCCAGGTGGCCCCGGCTCAAGGCCGCCCTGGCCCAGGAGCCGCTCTACGTGCGGCTGGATTTCAGCGGCGAGGACGGGGACTGCCAGGGCTACTACATGGACGCCGCGAGCGTCACGGCCGCCCTCTGCCTGCCCCTGTCCGGCGGGGAGAAGGTGCTGGACATGTGCGCGGCCCCGGGCGGCAAGAGCCTTGTCCTGGCCGGCGGGCTGGGGGCGGAGGGCCTGCTCTACAGCAACGAGCTTTCCCCTGACCGGAAGGCCAGGCTTGACGGCGTGATCGCCGCATCCCTTCCCGCAGGACGGCGGAAGCAGGTGGTCACCAGCTGCGGCGACGGGGCCGTCTGGTGCAGGCGGGAGCAGGAGGCCTTCTCCGCCATCCTGCTCGATGCCCCCTGTTCCAGCGAGCGGCACGTCCTGGGCGACGGCAAGTACCTGGCCCAGTGGTCGGCCTCGCGCATACGGTCCCTTGCCGCACGGCAGTGGGCGCTGCTTTCCTCCGCCTGGCGGCTCCTCAGCCCGGGGGGCTTCCTCCTCTACGCCACCTGCGCCCTTTCGCCTGATGAGAACGACGGGGTCGTCTCCCGCCTGTTCAAGAAGTTCCCGGATGTCACCCGCATGGAGCGGGAGGCCGTGCATGCGGCCTTCGAGGGACGGCTTGCGTCGTTCGGCGGGGCCGTCTTCACCGGGGAGGCTGACCGGGCGGAGGGCCTGCTGCGGGAGGCCCTGCATGGGGCGGAGGAGACGGAGCTGGGCCTGCACGTGCTTCCTGACAGCGGGGGAGGGGCCGGGCCCCTCTATTTTTCCCTCCTGCACAAGGGCGGCTGAACCAGCAGAAAAACCATACGCCCGCCGAGATTGCACATTGTGTTTTGGGAACCTCGAAAAACTTCAGTTTTTCGAGGTAACTCTGGAACCGCCAGCGAAGCGTCAAGGCAAATGCGATGTCGTAAGT
>CAMJAJ010000061.1 GCA_946403565.1 uncultured Treponema sp.
ACTCTATCTTGGAGATGTCCAGCACGTCGTTGATGAGCATGAGCAGGTGGCGGCCGGAGATCTCCACCTTGGTCAGGCACTCCCGCATCTTCTCCTCGTCGCCCCAGCTGTGCCGCATTATCTTGGTCAGGCCCATGATGGCGTTCATCGGCGTGCGGATGTCGTGGCTCATGGAGGAAAGGAACTCGGTCTTGAAACGGCTCTCCTGCTCCGCCCGTGCCGCGCTCTCCTTGAGCCGCCTGTTGGTGATCAGCAGGTAGGTCCCGTCCACCATGAACAGGCCCAGCATGCCCAGGAGGACGGTCACCGCGAGCCGGTAGCTCACCGACTCCTTCATGATCGCGTCGCGCCTGATTCGGAGGACGAAAAACTGGCTCCGGGACCTGTCGGAGGGGCAGCCCGCGTAGTAGACCAGATTGCCCGCCTGGTCGGAAAGCTCCGCCAGGCTCGCACCGCCGCGCTGGAAGTCGCCCTGCAGACGGCCTATGTCAAAGTAGCTCAGCCCGCTCTCCGAGCGCAGATGGTTCCAGAAATTGTTTCCCGTGAACCCCTGGCCCTTGAGGATGTAGTCGCCGTGCTTGTCCAGCAGGGCCACTTCCGCCATCCGGTAGCTGTCGGGGATGCGCCACATCTGGCCCAGCTCCTCCGCGCTGACCACCTTCATGATGATGTAGCGGGAATGCTCCTCACCCTCGCGCAGCGTGACGGGGGCGCAGAAGGCCAGCCGCTTTTCCACCGTCTCCTCGTTGACGAACAGGGGGATCAGGTACACGGTCTCGTCGCTCGCAAGCGCGGCCAGCATGTTGGGCAGGACCGAGGCGAAGGAGGAGGCGACGGACCGGTAATCCACCGGCTGGTAATAGGGACGGGTCACGAGGGCCGGATGTCCGTCCACGGTGGCGGGCATGTCCGCCTGGATCGTCGGGGGGAGGGAGGCGCAGTAGCCCTTGAGCGTGTTGGCCTGCACCAGGTGCAGGTGGAAGCCGGAGGCCTCGGACACGCCGGCCAGGAAGCCGATGGCCCCGTCCATGTCCATGTCCTCGTGCTCCACGTACCTGGACCAGTTGAGCACGGCCATCTGCTGGCTCAGCATGTTGCCGCCCGCGAAGATGCTGAAGCTTTCCACCATGGAAAGGAAGGACTTCTCGGAGTCGGCCTTGCGCCGGTTGAACTCCTGCCGTCCCTGCCAGAAGCACAGCAGCGTGACCAGCAGCACGTCCACCGCGTTCAGGACCAGCAGGCCCCTGAGGAACCTGCGGTAGCGGGGAGTCCGTGTGTCCGTGTGTCTGGGAGAAGCGCTCGCGCCGGAAATCCTTTCCATACGGTTCCATTATATCACGTCCGCCGATTTGTTTCCATCGGAAATTTCCCAGCTTCGGGGGAGGTTCCCCGGTACCCCGTCTTTCTGCTATAAGGGACCTCACCCCTAACTTCCCTCCTTCCCAAGTTCCCAAAACGTATTCCCGCGGGGTTCCCCCATACGCTCGCCGAGATTGCATCTGTGTCATACGCATCTTCATCAAATGCAGCCGGGCCCACAGGCCCCATGAGGCAATCAAATGCTCGCTATGGGGGTCCCACCCCGCTCCATACGTTTCTTGATGCCGGTACGCAACTTCAGAAATGTCTCCCTCCCTTGTGTCCCCACCCCAAGAAATAGAGGGACGGGAAACTCCAAATTGATTTCCCGCAGGAGTTCTGCTATAATCGGGGTATGCTGTTCAAGAAACGCATCAGCTCCCCGTCCAGACCGGGGAGGACGCGGTCCCGCCTGCTGCCCGCCGCCATCCTGTCCACCATCCTATCCTCCCTCCTGCTGACCGGCTGCGGCAAGAAGAAGCAGGATGTCCTCTACCACGCGCTCGCCTTCGCCCCCTACGTGACGCTGGACCCCTCCGTGGAGCAGTCGACCGGAACCTGCATACTCGAGAACGTCTACGAGACGCTGACCTTCTACGACGACATCGCGGAGGTCGTGCGGCCCTGCCTGGCCGAAAGCTGGACCAGCAACGCGATAATGAGCGAGTGGACCTTCCGCCTCCGCAAGGACGTGGTCTTCCACGACGGCAAATCCCTGACGGCCTCCGCCGTGAAGCAGTCCATCGAGCGGACCATGCGGCTCGGGGCAGGCGCGTCCTATATCTGGGACTGCGTGGCCTCCATAGAGGCCCTGGACGAAAGCACCGTCTTCTTCAGCCTCAAGTACGCGGCCCCCCTCCCCATCATCGCCTCCTCCGGCTCGGCGGCATACATATTCAGCCCCAGCGCCATGGACAAGGACGAGGACTGGTTCAACGAGGGCAACGACGCGGGCTCCGGCCCCTACCGCCTGGTCGCGGTGTCCAAGAGCTCGGTCACGCTGGAGGCATTCGAAAGCTACCGGGGCGGCTGGGGCACGAACAAGTTCAAGAAGGTCTTCGTGGAGGAGGTCCCCAACGAGGATCGTCGCACGGCCCTCCTTGCGGAGGGAGAGGCCGACCTGGCCTACTTCCCGGACGTGGAGCGGATGGAATCGCTCGCCAACTGCGAGCTGAACGTGGACAGCTCCTGGCGGAGCGTCATCATGATGTTCAACACGAAGAAGCAGCCCTGCGCCGACGAGAACTTCCGCAAGGCCCTCGCCTACGCCTTCCCCTACGACGAGATGGTGAACAAGGTGCTCAAGGGGAGGGCGACCCTCTCCAAGGGGATGCTTCCGCCGGGCCTCTGGGCGCACGACGACAGCCTGCCCTCCTACACGACCGACATGGAGAAGGCCCGGGAGCTCCTGAGCAGGACAGGGCATACGGGAGAGCCGTTCACCCTGTCCTACCAGCCCGACCGGAACGACCTGAACGAGGTGCTAGCCCTCTACCGCAGGAACCTGGAGCAGCTCGGCCTGTCGCCGACCCTGCTTCCGCTGGACTGGGAGTCCCTGCAGAACATGGCGATAGACCCCCGCCCGGAGGCCCGGCAGGACGTGCTCATCATGGACTGGTGGCCGGACTACGCCGACCCGGCGGGAACCTTCAGGCCCCTGCTCTCGGACCAGGGCCTGAACACCGGCTTCAACTACAGCTACCTGCACGACGTGGCGATCGAGCACGAGCTGCAGCGGGCCGTCATGCTGACCCTGCAGAACCAGAAGGACACCGCCAAGATCTACTCCAGCATCCAGCGCAGGGTGCTGGACAGGTGCTACCTGAACTTCCTGTTCGACGCGGCGACCCCCGTCGGAAGCCGGAAAGGCCTGAAGGGAATCAGGATAAACCCCGCCTACGAAGCCTGCATGTACTATTACGAGATCACCCGATAAGAGGATCCACTTCGACGGTTACATCGACGCAACGCTTCGACGGTTACATCGACGCAACGCTTCGCCGGTTACATCGACGCCCACTTCGCCGGTTACATCGACGCAACGCGTCGATGTAACCGGCGAAGTGGCATTACCAAGACACGGAGTAGCTGCGCTCCTCGGTGAGCACGAGCAGGTCCAGCAGGGGCAGCTGGAAGCTGGCCCGCCTACCCGCGACCTTCGCGCCCGAGCTTGCCGACAGGGCCTTCTTCCCCTTGGGGACGGCGAGGCTCAGCTCCATCACGGCGGAGGAAAGCTCGTCCGCCAGGTCCTTTCCATATACGGAGGCCACGAGCGCGGCGTACTCGGCCGCGTCCATCCGCTCACCGGTGAAGGCCGGGGCCATGAACAGGTCCACGTAGCCCCTGGTCTGCTCGTCCATCGAATCGTAGAGGCCCCGCAAGACCTCGGGAGAAAGGGTCAGCGTCATGCCCCGGCCCTCCACCCGAACCAGCGACGACAGCAGGACGCCCGCCTTGCCGCCTGACCTGCGGGCCGCGGCCGCCTTGAGCGTGGCGTCGAGCGACAGGACGCTCGGCGACAGGGCCTCCGCCTTCACCGCCTCCAGGTCGCCGCCGGAAAGGCTCTTCTGCAGGGCGGCCGCCCGCTCCGGGGTAAAGACCGCACCCTGCGCCCCGGAGGAGCCCGAGGGGTAGAGGGCCGCCATGATGGAGCCGATCATGGCGGAGGCGGCCTTGCCCGTGTCCATGAAGAGCGCCACGTCGGCCTTCCCGTCGTCCCGGGCGGTCACGCCGAGCTTGCCGCCGCAGCCGGTCAGCGAGAAGAGGACCATGAGGTATATCGTCGCGTAGATGAACTTTCCCTTGTGCATGCCCATAAAACACGCCCGCCCCCGCCGCTGTTACACCGCAGGAAAAACCCACATTTTGCCGGGGGCCTTGAAAAGCCTTGAAAATTCCAATTGATAGCCCACCCCTTTCGTGCTATAATGGAGGCAAATGTCGGAATCTATGGCGCAGGACGGCGAGTCAGCCGACCTCAGGGCCCTGCTTGACAATCTAGAATCCCTCACCTTCGTGCTGGACGAAAGCGCACACACCATCCTGTACGCCAACCAGCGCTTCCTGTCGTTCATGCAGTCATCGGGCTGCGAGGGGCGGCCCGTGGAAGCCTTCATCAGCGAGGACCCGGACAAGCAGGAACGGCGCGCCTGCTTCCTGCGCAGCATCATCGGCAGCCGCGACCCCTCGCACGGCATCTTCTGCCCGGAGCAGGGCCTCTGGTTCAAGCTTTCCGTGAACTTCATCACGTGGAAGGGCAGGCCTGCGAAATCCTACCTGGTGCGCGACATCACCGAGGAGAAGCGGGAGGAGGACATCCGCTACGAGCGGAGCATCGCCTACGACATCCTCACCAAGCGCTTCAACGTAGCCATCTGGGAATACGACAAGGACACCCACACCGTCAGCATGGTGCAGAAGGACGCGGCCGACACCTTCGGCAGGATGAACATGCCGGACATCATAGAGGACGTGCCTTACAGCCTGGTCCCCAACGTGGACGAGAAGGACGTGGACAAGTTCGTCCGCATGTACACCTCGGTGGACGCGGGGGTGAAGAAGGCCGACGCCAAGGTCATGCTCATCAACCACATCACGCATGAGAACTTCTACCTGCACCTCATCCTGTCCACCTTCACGGACTACCAGGGCAGGGAGAAGGTCGTCGGCATCGCAATCGACATAAGCTCGACCCAGCGGGAGGAGGAGAAGTACCACCGGCTCAAGAAGCAGCTGTCGGACATGATGGAGATCTCCTACGAGTCCGCCCTGCTGGACCTGTCCCAGAACCGCTGCCACGAGCACAAGTGCCTGAACGACGTGGTGCTGCGCCACCACGAGTCCATGACCGCCGACGGCTTCATCTACGCCGTGGGCATGGACATCGGCGACCCCAAGCTGCAGAGCGAGTTCTTCGAGCGCTTCTCCATGGAGTCCATGCTGCTGGACTTCAACAGCGGCATCCAGCAGCTCTACATGGAGTTCCCCACCGCGGGCGCGGGCCTGGAGATGAAGTGGCTGCGCATCACGGCCAACCTGAGCCTGAACCCCGAGACCGACTCCGTGGAGGCCCTCACCTACCTGATGGACATAAGCGAGGAGAAGAAGCACGCCTTCATCGTCAAGTCGCTGGCCTCCGACAGCTTCCACTTCATCGCCTTCGTCTATGCGGACACCAGGGAGGTGGAGTTCTTCTCCAACAGCACCGACATCTACTACATCACGGAGAACGCCGACCTCACGAACTACGACACCTGCCGCCGGGTACGGGCCGAAAGCTTCATGCAGACGGAGGAGGAGCGCCGGGCCTACCTTGAGGCCACGAACATAGAGGTGATTCGGAAGGAGCTCGAGACCAAGAAGGTCTACTCGGTGTCGCTGACCCAGACCGTGGGGGGCGTGGAGACCCGCCTGCAGATCATCTTCTCCTGGGCCTTCAAGGAGATGGACATCCTGCTCGCCCTCTGCGTGGACATAACAGGCTCCTACGCCAAGGAGCAGGAGTACATCAAGGGCATGGAGAAGGCCGTGCTGGAGGCGGAGAACGCCGCCCGGTCCAAGATGGAGTTCATCTCCCGCATCAGCCACGACATCCGCACCCCGCTGTCCGCCATAACGAGCATGACGGACTTCGCCTTCGAGGACATAGACGAGCGCGAGAAGCTCCTGGGCGACCTGGAGAAGATACACTCGTCCAACAAGTTCCTGATGAGCCTCATCAACGACGTGCTGGACGTGTCCAAGATAGACTCGGGCCGCATAGAGCTGGTGCCGGAGCGCTACTACCACGACGACTTCGCCGACGACATCAAGAACATGTTCGTCCCCCTCTGCGCGCAGAAGGGCGTGGAATTCGAGGTGGACGACAGCGGCGTGGAGGTGAGCGCGATATGGGCGGACAAGGTGCGCCTGAACCAGATCGTGCTGAACCTCGTGTCCAACGCCTACAAGTACACGCCCAAGGGCGGCTCCATCAAGTTCACCCTGGCCTCCCGCCGCATGGACGAGAAGGAGTGCCTGGTGGACATAACCGTGGCGGACACCGGCATCGGCATGGGCGAGGACTTCCAGAAGAAGATGTTCACCCCCTTCTCCCAGGACCTGGGCAACCCGGAGCGGCAGAAGCTGCGTTCGGGAACGGGAATCGGCCTCTACATCGTCAAGAAGCTGGTCACGCTGATGGGCGGCACGATAGACGTGGAGAGCGAGCTGCACAAGGGCACCCGCATCCACATGGCGATCCGCTTCCCCTACGAGGAGGGCACGAGCGGCAAGTCCCACACGCACGTCACCGTGGAGCGCAAGAAGATCTCCGGCAGGGTACTCCTGGCCGAGGACAACGAGATAAACACCGAGATAGCCCTGCGCACCCTGCACGCCATGGGCCTGGAGGCGGACACCGCCGAGAACGGGGCCATCGCGCTCAAGAGGTTCAAGGAGTGCAACCCCGGGACCTACATCTGCATCCTCATGGACATACAGATGCCCATCCTGTCCGGCTACGAGGCCACCGAGGCCATCCGCTCGCTGGACCGGGAGGACGCCAAGACCATCCCCATCTTCGCCCTGTCCGCCAACGCCTACAGCGAGGCGGTGCAGCAGAGCGAGAAGTCCGGCATGAACGGGCACATCTCCAAGCCCATCGATAAGGACGCGCTCTACCGCGCCCTGCTCGAGGCCGCGGAGAAGTCCCGGACGAACTAGCCCAGCTTCGACGCCCAGCTCGATGCGTTGCGTCGACGGTGGGCGTCGAAGGATTCCCTCAGCAACGCCGCCTATTTCTTTT
>CAMJAJ010000062.1 GCA_946403565.1 uncultured Treponema sp.
CACGGTCACGGCCTAGGGCCAGTTCCGGCAAAAGGGGGCGGCTCCTGCCGGGGCCGTCCTCTTCCTCCGGCGGAGATTGTTTGTCGCCCCAAAGCGGGCTGCATTTTCCTGCCCCCGCTGGAGATTGGCCCCAAGCGGGCTGCCCTCCCCTCCGGCGGGCTGCATTTTCCCAGCCCCCACTGGAGATTGGCCCCAAGCGGGCTGCCCTCCCCTCCGGCGGGCTGCATTTTCCCAGCCCCCACTGGAGATTGCCTTCCCCGCCTTCCCCGCTTTCATATCAAAAAAAATACATACATTTCAATTTTTTTTGTTGTGTATCTATAAATATCGTGATATAATCATACACATGGATACAAAGATAACGGTCGTAAAGGACTTCAAGAAGGGAGAGGTTGACCCCAACCTTTTCAGCTCTTTCATAGAGCATCTGGGCCGCGCGGTGTATACCGGCATTTACGAGCCGGGCCATCCCGAGGCGGACGAGCAGGGCTTCCGCAAGGATGTAATCAGCATGGTCAAGGATTTGGGCGTCTCCCTGGTCCGCTACCCGGGAGGCAACTTCCTGTCGGGCTACGACTGGCGGAACGGCATAGGCCCCAGGGACAAGCGGCCCGTCAGGCTGGACAGGGCCTGGCATACGATCGAGACCAATGAAATCGGAATCGACGAATTCTACGACTGGTCGCTCAAGTCCGGAACCCAGGTGATGGGGGCCGTCAACATGGGCACGGGTACGCCGCAGGACGCGGGAGACCTGGTGGAGTACTGCAACTTTGAGGGCGGTACCTACTGGAGCGACCTCCGCGCGGCGAACGGGCACAAGAAGCCCTACGGCATCAAGACCTGGTGCGTCGGCAACGAGATGGACGGCCCCTGGCAGATAGGACATCTGGACGCAGACGACTACGGCAAGAAGGCCCTTGAGGCCGCCAAGATAATGAAGTGGACGGACGACAGCATCAAGCTGGTGGTCTGCGGCAGCGCGACGACGAGCATGCCCACCTACCCCTCATGGGACCGCACGGTACTGGAGCACACCTACGACCTGGTGGACTACATGTCCATCCACCGCTACTACGAGAACTTCGGCAACGACGATGACTTCCTTGCCTCCTTCGTGGACATGGACGACTTCATCAAGACCTCATGCGCCACGCTGGACTACGTGAAGGCGGTCAAGCGGAGCAAGAAGACGATGTACCTGTCGTTCGACGAGTGGAACGTCTGGTACCAGCAGAAGCAGGAGCCCCATCCCTGGGAGAAGGCCCCCCGCATCCTGGAGGACCACTACTCCCTGCTCGATGCCCTCGTCGTCGGCGGCCTTGCGATAACCCTGCTGAACCACGCCGACCGCGTGAAGGTCGCATGCCTTGCCCAGCTGGTCAACGTCATCGCCCCGATCTTCACCGAACCGGGAAAGGGAGCCTACAAGCAGGCAATCTACTTCCCCTTCCGCGACATCTCGGTCTACGGGCGCGGCACGGTGCTGATTCCGGTCGTCAAGACGGAGAACAAGGTCACGGACAAGTACGGCGAGGTTCCCGCGGTCATCTTCGCCCCGGTCTACAACGAGGAGGCGGGGGAACTGACCGTCTTCGCACTGAACACGAGCAAGACCGAGGTCGCCCATACGGAGGTCAACCTGATGGACTTCGGCAAGGCAACGATGACGGCCAGGACTGAGCTGTGCGGCGCGGACCTGAACGCCAAGAACTCGCTGGAGCAGCCCGAGGCGGTCAAGCCGGTCACAGCCCCCCTGTCGCAGGGCGACGGTGCCAAGTTCTCCGTGGACCTCAAGCCCGCCTCATGGAACGTGCTACGCTTCTCCGTAAGCGGACGCTGAGCCGGGCGAGAAGCAATCTCAAAAGTCCCTTGGCGGCACGGTCGGCCAGGGACTTTTGAAAAAGGATTCTGCGGAAATGCACGGATTTTTTGCAACACCGATTGACATTTTTTCAATTTGACGGTATAGTAACTCTCACGTTGCATTCCCCGATTGTGTAATGGTAGCACTTCAGATTCTGGTTCTGACTGTGGGGGTTCGAATCCTCCTTGGGGAAAGACAAAAAGCTGGCTGTCCGTTCGGACGGTCAGAAAGGCAAGTTCGTTGGATGGGTTGCCCTTCCCGCGAATCATAGCGCAGGTTCAGGCTATGGTAGCTTAAACTTGTTTGCCGAAGCCACATCGCGAGTAGCACCGCCTGTGGATTTGGTCCCTTCGTCTATCGGCTAGGACGAAAGATTCTCAATCTTTAAAGATGGGTTCAACTCCCGTAGGGACCGTAAGCAAAGGCTTCCGCTGAGGAAGCCTTTTTTATTTTAAACGCATTCCGTCCGACGGGCTCTCGCGCGCCCCTCCATCTTTTTCTACCTACCTGCTACTCGGCCGCCTTAGCTGGCCCCTCCACCCTTTCCCCCATCCGCTCCTTTAGTCTGCCCTCCCCGCAGAAACGAGACAGACAGCAGAAAAGTCACGATGGAACGGCAAAAACAGCCCTATGTCCGCTATTCCGGCTGAAATTTGCTTTATATCCATAAAACATAATCAATATCAATATTTGTTATTGACAATTCACAAAAGCAGCCGTACCATAGAGTAAAGCTGCTCGGAAATTCGGCTTGAAGCTTCGCTGCCAGTGCAGTTTTCCAAACAGGTCCAGTCAGTGCCGGAACACGACTGGGAATGCAGGGGCTTCCGCTATGACGGGCGGGGATACCCCGTATTCCAGACGAAAGGAGGCAACATATGAAAGGAAGCTACGTTCGTTCAGCAGGATTCTTTCTCTGCGCGCTGGCCCTGGGACTGGCATCCTGCGGGAAAGACAGCATACCGGAGGCGACGCTGACCAAACCCGAGGCAATGCCCGGCGAGAGCGTCAGGAACGTCGCCCGCAGGACGGAACTTGATCCGGCGGACATCAAAGAGTATTTCCCGTTAAAGGAAGACAAGAAGGACGGCGCTTTCGTGCATGAGAAATACGCGGCCAGCTCGCAGGCCTCCTGGAACTGCCACGACCCCAGGCTCTTCCAGGACCCGGACAGCGGTACGTACTACGTGTATTCGACCGGATGGAACAACGGCTCCGACCTGCGCTCTTCCGACGACCTGGTGCATTGGGCCAAGCACGGGAATTCCCCCCTCTGGGACAGCCGCGACGTCTCGCTGGTCTACCACCACATGCACTGGGACGACGACTTCCTCAAGTGGGTCGGCTACGTGACCAACGACGGGACCTCCTACGGAACCGACTGGTACAAGCCGACATCCCGCCCCAACAGCTGGGCACCGACGGTCGTCAAGCAGGACGGCAAATACTACATGTTCCACGGCATCATCACCGACAGCCTCTCCTACGGAAGGGGCTTCCATCCGGCGGCGGCGATAACGCTCGCCATCGCAGACAGGCCGGAAGGGCCCTTCATCCCCGCAAAGGAATACGACCCCTCGCTCTATTCGAATTCCACGCTGGTGCGCTACGTGTGGTCCAACACGTCCGCCCAGAATACGGAGGTGGGCTACTGGGGCTGCTACAACACGGCGGAGGCAAGCTGGAACAACGGCTTTGGGGCGATAGACCCGGAGTTCGTCCTGGACGTGGCGACCGGAAAGCTCATGCGCTACAAGATAGGCGGCAACGAGTGTTACGCCATGACCTACGGCTCATGGAAGAACGGCATCGCCTTGGTTTACGTGGACGCGAAGACCTTCAAGCCGGTGGCAAGCACGAGCGGAACTTCCACCTTTAACGGAAAGCAATACCGTACCGGCGATGAGATGGACGCACCGCTCGACAGCGTGGCGGGCAACTGCGGCGTGCTGATTGCAGGCGGCAAGGGGGCGGCCTACGAGGGGGCGCAGCTCATCTACAACAGCAAGACCGGCTGGTATTACATCTTCGTCTCCATGGGCGACCTCACCTTCGAATACCGCGTGGGTGTAGGACGCAGCAAGAAGATAGAAGGTCCCTACGTTGACACAAGCGGGCAGCCTATGGCGTTCAGCTCCGTGAAGGAGGCCGAAAACTACCACGCCGTCGGCGGCAAGATAATCGGTGCGGCGCAGCTCCGGGATGAATACGGCTTCATGTCCCCCGGCGGCCAGTCCATCTTCCGCAGCAAGGACGGCAAGATCCTCTTCGCCTGCCACACGCGGACCAACTTCAAGGGGACCGGGGACTTCTGCCTGCAGGTCCGACAGATGTTCTTTACGGATGACGGCTGGCCCCTTCTGAACCAGAACGAATACTGGAACGACTACGACGGAAATGACGAATCCCTTTCGCGCCTTTCCGCCGAAGAGATCGCGGGCACGTACGACAGCATCCTCACCGTGCGTGGGTCGCGCAAGGGCAGCTTCAAGACCGGCACCGTCAAGGTGACCGCGATGCACGTGGACGACGCGAGGCCGACCGAATCAAAGGAACTCGTGCTGGCCGCGGACGGAACGCTCGGCGGAGAATACACCGGCACATGGAAGCTCGGCAAGGACGGCAGCACGATTACCCTCTCCGTCAAGGACAAGGATGGAGGCGACATCGGAACGTTCAGCGGATACGCACTCAGGGCATACGACTGGGCACGGAAGGGCGCGGATGTCGAGCGCCGCACGATCACCTTCACCACGGTGGACGGCAGGGAAAGCGGCGAGTACTTCTGGGGGAACAGGCGCCCGTGACGTTTACGCGAAGGGGCGGCCCGTACCTCGCACCAGGACGTCAACGCGAGGGGCAGCCTGTTCCTCGCACCGTGATGTCAGCCCTTGAGCAAGGCCTCCAGCTCGGCGGAGGCCTGCTTGAAGTCGACAAAGTGGATGGCATGGAAGCCTTCCCCGCGGGCGGCGGCGACGTTCTCCTCCACGTCGTCCAGGAACACGCACTCGGACGCCGTCAGCGAGTAGCGGGAAAGCAGCAGCTGGTATATCGCGGGGTCGGGCTTTATCACCTTCTCAAAGCCGGAGACCACCTTGCCGTCAATCAGATCGATGAAGTCGAACGCATTCTGCTCGTTCACGGTCCAAAGCCAGGAGGGATAGTTTGAAAGCAGGAACACCCGGTAGCCCCGCTCCTTGAGCGAGGAAATCCAGCCGCGGGAATAGGGGAAGGGCTTGACGAAGTTCCAGACGGCCTTCTCAAAGAAGAAGTCGATGCCCGCCTGCAGCTCCGGGGCAATTCCCTCCTTGATGGCGGCGATGGCGTCCTCCTTGCGCATGACGCCCCGGTCCAGCTCCTTCCACTTACGGTTGCCGAGCGTGGCCATCACGGTGGCCTCCGCCTTATCCTTGTCATAGCCCAGGTCCGTCATGGCCTCCGCCGGCCGCACGCGGACAAGCACCGAACCTACATCAAAAACAATGTTCCGTATCATACGCAGCTATCTTACAACAGTTCGTGCGTTTTGAAAATGGGGAAGGACTGCAAACAGCGGAGTCAGAAGGGGGCCTGCAGATGCCAGTAGACGCTGGCGTCTGCTGGCACTGCTCAGCCCATGATCTGGAGGACCACGTCCCCGGGGCCAAGCCCGTAGTAGAGCAGTCCATAGACCGAGGCGGCCCCGACGATCTTGCGCCCGTACTCGCGCGTCTCGCTGATGGGCAGCATCTCCAGGAAGAGGTCGTTCGCCAAGCCGGGCCCGTTGGCCTTGCCCTTGTACTCGTCGCGGGAGGACAGGGACCAGTTGCGTACCCTCGTGATACCCGCGTTATAGGCAAACACCGCCAGAATCTGGGAGCCGTCGAGCCGCCGGATCATCTCGGAGATGTAGTAGGAGCCGAACCGTATATTGGTGTCGCTGTCGGTGAGGTCGTATTTCGCAATCTTGAGCTTCTTGGCCACGTCCCCGGCGGTCAGCTCCATCAGCTGGGTCAAACCGATGGCTCCGGCGGAACTGATCACCGTCGGGTCAAAGAAACTCTCGCTCCGTATCAGGGCGTACATCAGGTTCTCGTCCACCCTGTATTCGTCGCAGCATTCGACCACCTTGTCGGAGAATGAGCGCGGGAATGAAAGGGAGAAAAGGCTGTCATCCAGCCCCGAAAGGTTCCCCTCGCTGTTATTCAGCTTCCGGGAGGCCATGCGGACGGACTGGGTGTAGTAGCCCTCCTGGTTCTTGCCGCAGCTGAACAGGAAGCTCGCAAGCTTGCGCACCGTGTCCATCCCGATGACGTCCTTCTGGCTCTGCCACTCGTCGTATATCTTCTCTGGAAAGCCGAAGTCCGCATAGCCCAAAAGCAGCTCCTCCGCGTCCTCGTTCCGCTCGAACGCCTCATCCCGCTTCAGGAGGCGGAGCCGTTCCTCCAGCTCCGTCCTGCCCACGCCCAGGCGGGCGGCGGCCAGCATGCGGTAGTAGAGGTCGGTCCCGCTGTCCAGCGCGTCGTTCAACAACCGCCGGGCCTCGCCCTCGGCATCCATGTCCTTGGGCCGGTAGATTCCCTCCTGCAGCAGCCGCGCGGAGACATAGGAGAACTTGGCCATGCTTTCCCGGCTGGCGCAGCCGCCCAAAAGCCCGGCGGCCTTGACGTACAGGCCCCAGAAGCGTCCGGAGAGCAGGCGGTAGGAAAGGGAGTCCAGGAAATCATCGAAGTAAGAGGGGTCGTGCCACTTGTCCCGGTAGCGCTCAAGCGCCTTGACGGCCGCCTCCGGGGAATAGTCGAGCGTGGCCTGCAGATAGTACCAGAGGGCATTGTCGTAGAGCTTGCCATCGGGTTTGCCATCCTTGTCCTTCGCGGTGGCCAGGGCTGCCTTGTAGCACTCGCCTGCGCTGTCGTACCTGCCCTTGGCGCGGTCGTACAGGCGGGCGGCGTAGAAATAGAAGTAGAACTGACATTCGCTGGAGGCCGTCTCCGCATACTTCTCCAGGAAGGCCGCGTTCTCGGCGTAGTCCGCGGAACCGTACAGGAGGCACTTGCCTATGCTGCTCGCTATCTGCACGGTCATCCTGCCCCCGCCCCCCATGAACTCCTTGACCAGGGGCAGGGCCGAACCGTAGTTCCGCGTGTAGAAGAGGGAAAGCATGCGGACAACCTTGGGAGCGGCGGCCAACTCGGAATAGAGGCTGTACTGGAGGCGGTCAAAGGACCGT
>CAMJAJ010000063.1 GCA_946403565.1 uncultured Treponema sp.
TTTGGAAAGATGTCCGAGTGGTTTAAGGTACATCCTTGGAAGGGATGCATAGGAGCAATCCTATCTGGGGTTCGAATCCCCATCTTTCCGTATGCTCAGATGCTCTGCACGCTGGTGCTAGAAAACCCCGCCAGATCGGGAACGAAGCAACGGTATTTAGTTTCTGGTGGTGACAGGGATTATCTGAGCTTTTCTTTTCTTTCCCGTACAGATTTTCTTTTCCACGAAATTTCACCCCGTTCACTTTTTAGAGCTGCCCTATAACCTTTGGACATTCCCGTTGTTTACTTCTATATACAGGAAGGCAGTTTCAAAAACACATTCACCAGGCTCCGCCAGCGCAGGTGCAAGGCGCAGCATCATGGTGAGTGGACATTTGAAACAGGCTCTCGGTCATAAAAGGAGTTAAAATGAAACACAGCAGCAAAATCGTTTTGTGCCTGCTTGCGACGGCACTCTTTTCGCTCCAGCTCCACGCCCGCGAAACGATGAATTCCCGCGTCAGGAGCATTCCCGGAGACATAAGCTCCAGCGTAACCCAGAACCCCAAGAAGAACCTGGACGCACTGGTGACGAACCTGACGGAGGGCCTGGGAGACGACGGCCTCAAGGTCCGTGTCATCCACGACTGGATCTGCGACAACATAGCATACGATGCGGACATGTACTTTTCCGGAAAGGTCAAGAAG
Organism: uncultured Treponema sp.; assembly: GCA_946403565.1. Next base: position 690 of record CAMJAJ010000063.1, read on the forward strand.
CAGGACTGGGAGTCCGTCCTCAAGACCAAGAAGGCCCTCTCCCCCGGCTACGTGGACCTCTTCAACAGGATGTGCTCGCTTGCGGGCATTGAGAGCGTCGCAATCAAGGGCTACTTCAAGGGCTACGGCTACGGCGACTCCCTGAAGGACGAGCCCAACCACGTCTGGAACGCGGTAAAGATCGGCAACAGCTGGAAGCTCGTGGACGTCACGCTGGACGCCGGCTCCCTGGAGCAGCGGACCTTCGTCAAGCGCTACTCCACCCAGTGGCTCTTCCTGCGGCCCGACCATTTCATCTACTCGCACCTGCCGGAGGACCCCGCCTACCAGCACGTGGACAGCTCCAAGGTCCGCACGATGGAGCAGTTCAAGGCCGAACCCTACGTGCCGGGCATCTTCTTCAACTACGGATTCGACTTCGCCGGAGCCGTACCGGACTACCGGACGACGATATCCGGACCGGTCACCTATGACTTCAAGCTTGCCAGCCCGAACGTCTCGGTCCTGGGCGGCATCTGCGAGCGGGTCACGATGGTCAAGGCGCCAAACGCCAGCTGGATAAGCAGGTCCGGAAACACCCTCTCCGTCTCGTTCGACGTGCCGACCGCAAAGGAGTACCAGGCATTCCTCTACGCCTGCCCCTCCGATGAGGAGCGCTACCCCTGGTTCTTCTCCGACACGGAGTTCGAGGGGAACATCCTGGGCAAGGCAAAGAAGCTCGCCGCCGCGGGTGAGATCAGTAAGGCGGAGCTCAAGAGCCTGACGGACTCCTACTTCAAGGTCGCCCACAACAAGCGCTACTACCTGAACGAGGACCTCTTCGACGACGAGCGCAACGAGAACGTCAAGAAGGTCTTCCGCGCCCTCAAGCTTTCCGCCAGCTCCATGGAGGAGGTCCTGCGCTTCGACATCCGCAGCGATGGCGTGTACACGGGCTACGGCAGCAACGTGGTCAAGTACCCCACCGCCTACACGGAGTACACCCTCTGCAAGAACACCGCCCTGCTTTCCCCGGCCGAGGGCGCGCTCAAGATCGGCGAGGTAGTCCACTTCTCGGTCGCGAGCGGCGACTACCGGTCCGTGGCCGTGGCTGCAAACGGCGGCGAGCTCAAGAAGCTGGAGAAGGACAGGAACGGAAACTTCAGCGGCGACCTTTCAATCGGCGGCGACCTCGCCCCGAAGGATGCCTCCGCCCCCCTCTCGTCGGTGAGCGTGTTCGGCTCCAAGGACGGCCACCACTACGAGGGCCTCTGGGTCTACCAGATTAAATAAGCGGAAGCACCTGATAGGGAGCATACGGGCATCTCGAAAAACTCGCTTCCAGCGGTTTTTCGAGAGTGCCGTCGAGTCGGACCCTTGCTTGCAAGGTCAGTCGCATACAATATCGCGACTTAGGACATCGCATTTGCCTTGACGCTTCGCTGGCGGTTCCAGAGTTACCTCAAAAAACTGAAGTTTTTCGAGGTTCCCATACGATAGACAGTCCGATGTTCGATTCCCCATCGGACATCGGACAAAAAAAGGCCGGCATGCAGCCGGCCTTTTTCATTGTGTACCGATTATACCGAAAAGCTCCCCGCTGGGAGAGAGAGGCGCCCGCGGAGGGGCAATCAGCCCGCGAGAGCGTTGCGAACCCCGCAGTGGGTGGAGCGTCAGCAGCCCCGGGCTATTCGGTCTCGGATATGGTGATGTTGAAGTTCTGAAGCAGGGAGATGAAGTTGTACAGCTTCTTGTACACGTCCACGCAGCGCTGCTTGAGCTTGCCCTCCGCAAAGCGGTCCAGGTCCTTCCAGTTCCGCATGACGGTGGGATGGGGCTTCACGAAGTCCTCAAGGAGCATCTTCAGGTTCTTGTCAAAGATGATGATGTTCTGCTTGGCAATGCCAAGAATCTGGGCGGCCTCGTTGTTCACGTCGCCCAAAGTCATCTCCATGATGTTCCGGGACTCCCGGTCACGGTCAATCCTCGGCATGAGGGTGCGCAACTTGTTCCCGAACTTACCGGACTCGGTCAGGGCCTCGTCCAGCGTCGTTATCTTGGAAGGCAGATCCATCAGCTGATGGGCGGCCTCGCTCATGGGCTGGGACATGGTCTGCGTGGCCCACTCGCCGCGGACGACGAGGATGTCGGAAAGCTCGCGCACGTCCTTCTTGATGTAGTTCAGCAGGAAAACCTTCAGGTAGGAAAGCGGGGCCGTATACAGGAAGCCCGTCAGGTTCCTGTTCGTAAAGGTCTGGCTCACCGTGTCGTTGTAGTTCTTCAGCGGCTCTATGCTCGTGTTGCCGAAGATCTGGCTCAGCAGGTTGTCAACCTTTCCGGCCGTCTGCCGCTCCTTGAGCGTGCTCAGGACATCGTCCACGGTCTTGCGGGTCTGCGAGATGTACTCGTCCATGATATGGTAGTCCTCACCCTTCACCACCTCCTTGTAGGCGGGGTTGTCGGTGATCAGCTGCACCATCATCTCCAGGATGCCCTGCTCGCGGACATAGCGGAGCCGCTGCAGGACCTTCTTCCAGGTGCTGAGCGTTATCGGCTCAACGCCCTTGAGGGATTTCATCAGCTTGAACACGTCGTCCCAGTCATCGGCCGGCAGCGGCCAGGCGACCGAGACGAAATTCTTTATGTCCTCAACGATGTAGGAGCCGCCGATCTGCTGGAACTTGGGCGCCGCGTTGAAGCTCCGCTCCTTCATGGAGCTGTCAAATTTCTTGAGCAGGAAGAAGAAGTCGTACTGGGTAAAGTTCTTGAAGAGCAGGAGCTTGGTGTACAGGTTGTCCGCCTTCATTATCTTGTCGTTCGTGAACTCCGCCGTGAACTTGTCCAGCTGGGCCTTGGTCTCCTCCATCAGCCGCGGAAGCGGCATGGTGGACCCCCGCTTGTTCAGCTCCTCCTCGGACAGGGCCTCGGACAGCTTCTTCTGATCCTCGGACAGCGTGACATCTATGACCATCCGCTTGATGGAATTGGGGTTCGTGTTCGCGAACATCAGCTGGGCAGGCGAGACAGCCTTATATATCTCGTAAAAGAACTTCGCGAAGGTCGGATCGACCTCATGGGAGGACGGCTTGTAAAAATGGTACTTCGTCTTGGACAGGTTCTTTGCTATCCGTTTGAGCATCTTGCGCTTGATAGCATTGTCGTCCCCGCCGCTGAAGAGGGTCGTGATTATGTTCTGGAAAATATTGCCGCTAGCCATATAAACGATACTATACGAAATATACGGCTTTTAGTCAATCTTTCAAAGAAGAGCACTTGCAGGAAGCGCGTCACAGCGGGCAAGACTGGCAGGCCCGGCGGCATAGGAAGCCGCGGGCAGCAAGGCCATCACTCCCGGTAGATGAGGTTCACCCTGCCCGCCGCAAAGCCGTAGTTGTCGAAGGCCCAGCGGTTCAGCTCCTGCCCCGCGTCGGCGAAGGCGGAGGCCCCCGTCTGGCGGATATAGGCGGCCAGCCCCCCCTCGATCTGATTGACGGAGTCGCGTTCCGCCAGCGACACCATGTAGGGCGCGACACGGGGGAGGGACTGCTGCATGATGTAGGCCATGAACTCGTTCCGCATCAGGTAGTCGTCGTTCCGGTCGTAGTTCAGCCCCGGCTGGGTCTCCCAGAAGACCTGGATGAAGTTCAGGCTCTTCCGGTCAAAGCCGTCGTACACCACGTCCACCTCGGCCCGGAATTCCGGGGAGGTGAAGTAGATGCCGTGCCAGCTCTCGTGGGCCATGAACTGCCAGCGCAGGTACTCGGGGGACTCGCGGGAGAAGGACACGATGGCCCCGTCCCCCTCCGCGTAGCGGCCGTTGCCTACGTCCAGGATCACCCCGTTCGCCAGCAGGATATCGCGCAGGAGGTACTCCCGGTCGTTGAGCGTGAAGTCCTGCGCCGTCGCCTCCGAGAAGAAGGCCGCCAGGTCCTTGGCCCGGTAGTCATGCGCGTTGTAGCCGTGATGGGTCTTGATGAACTCGTCGCTGACCAGGGTCCCCCGGTAGCCGGTCTTTTCCGCAAAATAGGCCAGGCGGGTCAGGAAATCGCCCTGCACCTTGTAGTCCTCGAAGTCAAAGAAGAGGACGTGCGGCACCTCCTCCCACTCGAACAGCTCGTAGTCCCGCCCGCGCCAGTTGGCCTTGGGCCAGCCCATGATCATGCCGAGGTCCGTCACCAGGGGGTACAGGACGTGGCCACCGGACCTGGTCTCAAGCAGCGGCTCGTTGGCCTCCAGGAGGATCGCCTGCACCTGGTCGCTGGAGCCGAAGTCCAGCCGCGCGTACGGCTTGGCGAACGCCGACAGCTGCAGGGTAGCCTTGTTGTACTTCCGGTTCCTCCGTATCGTAAGCTCCTCGTCCCCGTAGCGGGCGAAAAGCTTCTTCTGCTCCTGCCACGTGCCAATGTCATCCGTGGGAACGAGCTTGACGGTGATCTTGGGAAGCAGGGTGGAGTTGAACAGACGCTCGGACTCCGTGAAGTCATGGGAGACAGACTCCAGCACCTCCACCGTGCCGCCCCGGTCGCTGAACGCATAGAGGGGAACCGGGCTGGAGAAGTCCCAGCCGACCATCACCTTGGAGAAGGTCACGCTCTCTATCTGGCAGGGGTGCGAGGAGTGCAGGAAGAAGCCCGCCGGAACCACCCCGTCCCTGCCGACGCTGACGGACAGGCGGAAGGCCGTGATGCCCTTGCTGTCGAACATGAGGTAGTCGCCCGAGACAAAGTTGCTGCCGGGGGCAACGGAGTCCCCCGAAGAGGAGGACTTGTCGTAGAGGAAGCCGAACTGGAAAGGCAGGGTCTTCGCCGTCTTGTCGTAGCTGCCGTCGATCGTCTTTATCACGGCGACCAGGGAGATGCCGCCGTTGGACTTTATCTCCCGCCGCAGATGCACCTTCTGGTTGGCCGTGAAGCGGTAGTACAGGGAGGCATTCTTCTCAGGCCGGGTAATCCGGGCCTTGGCGGACTGGGAGTTCATCGCGACGAAGCGTTCCCCGTTCATTCCGAGCGGCGATGAAGAAGCGATAAACTTGTCGGTTATGAAAAAGCTCGCCCCCAGGAAGAGGATACATGAGAAAGCCAGGAAAAGAGCCTCTAGAATCCTACGGTTCATACGGGAAAATACTAGAGTTTTTCGAGGGTTTTGTCTACACTGTCACCATGCAAGCCTTTATGCCCCAGAAGGACACCGCCCTGCTCCTGGCACGAGCGGCCCGGGCCTTCATCAGCTCGTTCAGCACGTCCCTGCCCACCCCCCGCTTCCCCCTCTACGCCTTCGCCGAAAGCCTGCCCGGAGGGGGCTACCGTTCCTGCAGCATCGGGAGCGCGGAACGGGAGGGCGACGAGTTCTATTTTCCGGTCGAACTGACCTATGGGGAAGGGGCCGGCGAAAGGCTCAGGCTCAAAATCGTATTCGCGGAGCTGGAAAGCGGCTGCACGGACAGTGACGGCACCCCTTCAGGGACGGACCAGGCGGCCACCGGAAGGGAGGATGCCGTTCAGGAGAAAGGAGGCGGGAACAATCCGGCCCCGGAAGGCTTTCCCCTCCGCCCCCGCGTGTTCCGCACCGGCCGGGTGGAATTCAGCGGCAACTCATGGGAAATCTGGGACGAACGCTGGCACAAGCTGCAAAGCTGATTGCAAGGCAGGGCGGAAAGTCCGAGCTGCCCGCGAGGCAGCGCCGAAAGTCCGAGCTGCCCACGCTGCTCTTATTTCATCACCTTCTCGCCGCGGTCCATGGCCGTCAGGCCGGACTTGAGCAGCTCCAGGATGCCGTAGGGCTCCAGCAGGCGAATCAGCGAAGAGATCTTGTCCTCGCTGCCCGTCGCCTCGACGATGAGCGACTCGGCGGCCACGTCAACGATGTGGGCGCGGAAGATGTTGCAGGTCTCGAGGATGACCGAGCGGTTGGTCCCGCCCGCCTTGACCTTGATGAGGGCCATCTCCCGCTGGCAGGTCTCCGACGGCAGGCAGTGCTCTATGGAAATCACCTCCACAAGCTTGGAGAGCTGCTTCTCTATCTGCTCCAGGATGTACTCGTCCCCCCGGACGACGATGGTCATGCGGGATTTCGCGGGGTCGGAGGTCTCGCAGACGGTGAGCGAGTCAATGTTGTAGCCCCGGCGGCTGAAAAGGCCGGACACGCGGCTCAGGACTCCGGCGTGGTTCTCCACAAGGACGGACAGGACGTATTTCTTTTCCATAAAAGTAAGCACCTCGGTGATTGGACCTGTTCAGAAAAGCGGTTTCCGAACAGCGCTGTTTTCCCCATTGTACCATTAGGGCAAGGAAAGTCAAGGGGGCTTACGCCCCGGAAGCGTCCGCCGGGAGAAGGACATTGTCAGTCCCCGCAGGGGCCACAAGAAGCGTCCGCGGCGG
>CAMJAJ010000064.1 GCA_946403565.1 uncultured Treponema sp.
CGGACCTCTATGAAGGCAAGGCTGCTGCCCGCCTTGGCCTTTGCAAGCTCCCGGTCCAGCTCCTCGAAGCTTGTGGCGCAGGCGGCGGAAGGATAGCCGCAGGCAAGGGCGATGTCCTTGAGACTCAAGGAGGCCGCGGCCGTGGGCATGCCGCCCACGCTCTCATGTGCCCCGTTGTTGATGACCACATGGATCAGGTTGGCGGGCCTGCAGCCCGCTATGACGGACAGGGCACCCAGGTGCATCAGGGCAGCCCCGTCGCCGTCGATGCACCATACCTTGCTCGTGGGCTTGTTCAGTGCGATTCCCAGCGCGATGGAGGAGCTGTGCCCCATGGAGCCGACCGTCAGGAAATCGTATGCGTGTCCCTGTCCCGCGGCCTCCCGTATCTCGAACAGCTCCCGGCTCGCCTTGCCGGTCGTGGACACGATGGGGTCGTTGCCGCTGACCTGCACGATATGGCGGATTATCTCCTCCCGCTTCATCAGGTTGGAATTCCGGTACTGCACCTTGCCGCCGTATGACAGCGCGCCCTTGCGGACGACGATGGCCACGGCCTTGCCGTGCGACAGCTGGGTGCGGAACTCCTGCATCTTTTCTTCCAGCTGGGCCGCCTCCGTCTCCTTGCTGAGCACGAAGTACGGAACCCCCATATCCTCAAGGAGTTTGAGCGTGACCTCGCCCTGGTACACGTGCTGCGGTTCGTCCTTCACGCCCGGCTCTCCCCGCCAGCCTATGACGAATATCTCCGGGATGGCGTAGACCTTCCCGTTCAGCAGGGAGGCGAGCGGGTTGATTATGTTCCCCTCCCCGGAGTTCTGCATGTAGACGACGGGAACTTTCCCCGTGGCAAGCTGATAGCCCGCGGCGAGGGCGGCGCAGTTGCCCTCGTTGGCGCCTATGACATGGTGGGCGCCGTCTATGCCGTAGCGCTCCATCAGGTAGTCGCACAGGGCCTTGAGCTGTGAGTCGGGTACGCCCGTGAAGAAGTCCGCTCCCAGTATGTGTACGAAATCCTCAACTTTCATCTGTCGGCTCCTTACATCGAGGCCCTTTCGGCGGTCTTGACTGCGGTGATACGTATGCAGACCGGCCGTGTGTCCTTGTAGGGGGCAAAGCGGTCGCTCTCCTCGGCGTATTCCAGGGCAAACCCGGCATCGCACAGGCGGTCTATGAAGTCGCGGAGCCTGATGAAGCGGCGGTAATGTCCCTCGTATACGTAGGCGTCCTGCTCTTTCTGTTCGCCCTTGCCGTATATGGCGTCGTTGACCGACCGCACCTCGATGAAGAACTTGCCTCCGGTACGGAGCACGCGCAGGACGTTCTTGAGCAGCCCTGCCTCCTGCTCCTGGCTTATCGCGTGGACGGTGAAGCGGCTGTAGCAGTAGTCGAACGAACCGTCAGCCATGCCGTCCAGCGTGACGAAGTCGCCACAGACAAAGCTCGCCCCTCCCTTTTCCTGCAGTCCCCGGATGGCCACGTCGGCCGAGTCTATTCCGGTGACGGAAAGGCCCCTGGCCGCGAAAAACAGGCTGTCCCGGCCGTTGCCGCAGCCCAGGTCCAGTATGCTGCCGCCGTGCTGGAGGTACCTGCCGTATGTTTCCTGTGCGAAGGGGCTTTCCCCATCGGAGCCGGGCATGTGGCTCTCATAATACTTGTTCCAATATTCCCTGTCGTCCATTTCCTGTTCCTATTCTTTCGCTCCTACGAGGAGCTTCTGTTTCTGTATGAGATAGGCCATCGTTTCCCTGCCGCCCTGGCCCTGGAAGTGCCAGGCCTCGTTCCGTATCTGTGCACGCCTGTCCGCCATTGCGGGGCTGTGGATGGCTTCGTCGATTATCTGCTTGAGCCGGGGGAAGTCCTCCCGGGTTATCTCCCTGCCCAGCTCCGGCAGCACGGAAAAGCTCCAGAGCGGCTCGTCTATCCATGCCGCGTCGTAGGGGTCGGCATCGTAGTCGGCATGGGCGTAGAGGAATGGCTTGTCGAACACGAATGAAAGGTCGAACACGACTCCGGAAATGTCGCTCACCATGATGTCCGCCTCGTTGAGTATGTCCGTATTGTCGTTGTCAAAGTTCCAGCGCACCCTTCCGTCGGCTTCATAGTGCTGCTTGAGGCTTTCCAGCAGTTCCGGCTCGGAGGTCCTGGACTGGGGGTGCGGGCGGATCGCAACGTTGCAGCCGGTCGCCAGCAGCGCGTCCACCAGTTCGGTACCGTACAGGGCCAGCAGGCCGCTCTTGCCCCAGGTGGGGGCGAGCAGGACGAGGGGCGTGTCGTTGTGGACGGGCTGGACCGACTGCTTCCGTTCCAGCAGGCTGTCCATGTATGTCGCCCCGGTTATGACGAGCTCCTTGCGGGGGGCTTTCTGGGCCTCCTCGCACATCCTGACGTGCCGTTCCTGGTGGCTTCCGTTCAGCAGCAGCACGTCGTAGTTCACGAGGCCAAAGGTATGGTAGCGCAGGGGGGAGTCTATCTGGTGCAGGATATGCACGTAACAGCGCACGTCCCGGCTGCGCTTCCACTGGTATACGCCCAGGCCGGGGGTGGTCGCAAGCACGATGTCGGCCTTTAGGAAGTTGAGCCGGGCGAATCCCTTGTTCCCCTCTCCGATGAACTCAGCCTTCACGTGGCGGTAGGGGGCGGACAGGGCGGGGTCGTCCGGAGACTGCGTGTAGTAGGCCATGTCCACGCCCAGCCGTTCCGCCTCGTCGCAGACCGGCTTGAATACATTCCAGTAGCGCTTGTGGTCGCTGTAGATGACGAATGGAATCCGCTTCACGTCCGCCTTCTTGACCCGGCCGCCCGTCAGGAGGAACTTGAGCTTTACGGCTGCGGCCCTGAGCGCGAAGACCACGGCCGCGGTCAGCCCGATGACTATCGAAAAGAGCATGCTGCCCGTTCCGGGGTCGATGTAGAGTGACAGGACGTTCATTGCTCCACCTTCTCCCGGGACCAGGAGGCCGCCTCGTATATGTTGTTCCGTACCCGCCACCACTGGTCCTCGCCAATGGAGAACTGGTACTTGCCGTTGTTGTCGGGCCGGTGCTTGTCGCATACGGATATGACCACCCCATCCTTCTTCAGGTCGCTGGTGTCCAGGGGAATTTCCTTCCCGGTGAAGGGGTTCACGGGACGCTCCACCAGGCCCTTCAGCAGCAGGGAGGGGGTGTCGGCGTTGGTCATGAGGCTGTCCGCGTCCGTAACGGGTGCGCCAGCCGCGCCGAAGTCCTTGAAGAGCAGCAGGGGGTGGTAATGGCCCCTGCCGTTGTATTCCTCGCCGGCCACCAGCGCGTCCAGCTCGTCATTGCGCTCGATGTCCACGTCGTTCCAGTAGCAGCCATGGTCGGAGACCACCACGATCCTCGTGTTGTCCCAGACGCCCTCGGCCTTCAGGTGGTCGAACCACTTCGCCAGCAGCTTGAAGGCGGCCATCTGGGTGTAGTAGGTTATGTCGTAGATGAATGCGGAGGTCCCGTAGTCGGTCACCTTGTCCACCGGTATATAGCCCGGTGCCTCCAGATAGAAGGAGGTGTGGGTGAGCTGGCTGGTGAGGCTCAGGTAGAAGCCCGCTCCATCCCCGATGTCGGTCAGTTCGCTCAGGTAGTCCAGGGCGGAATAGCAGTCGATGAGCGTGTTGATCTGCTTGGCCGCCGCATCGTTGGACCAGTAGTCGCCGTCATTGTATATCATCTTGCGCAGGACGATGGGCGAGGCACGGAAGGCGGAGAACAACAGGAGGTTCCGCTCCAGCATGGTTCCGGTCTTGTCGGTTATGCCGCCGTGGTTCTTTTCCTTGAACCAGAAGCCCGAATATACGCCGTTGGTCTGCACGCCCCTGATCTTGGGGGCGTACTCGTTTATGAAGCTTGTGTCGCAGAAGGTGTTGTAGTTGCCCCACTCCGGGTCGGTCACGACCGCCGTGTAGCCCAGCTCCTCCGTAAATATCCTGGGCAGCACGAGCTGGGATTCGTTGCTCTTCTGTACGAGCGGCTCGTCCTTCCGCCGGTTCATCTCCAGCGGGGTGTACTCGTACCCGCCGTACAGGGGCGGCGCTCCCTCGATCGTATGCCCGTTGAAGGAGACCGCGTTCTTATAAAAGGTGAAGCCGTCGAATGACTGCACCAGCGAGGGGTCCTCCTTGAAGATTTCTGCGACATACTGGGGCTGCGCCCTGTCCAGCATGATGAGCAGCACGTTCTTGCCGGTCCGGGTCAGATGGAAGAGGGGCTTCACGTTGAGCACCCTGTTCTTGTCTGCCGCCGCGACAGAGGCCCGGTACTCCCTGTTGATGGAGCGTATGTTCGCGAGCGATACGACCGCCATGGAGAGGCAGATTACGAAGAGAACCGGGATGAAAAGTCCACGCCTCGTGCGGGACAGCAGGAACACCAGGACGGCCGCCATCGCTGCGAGGGCGACTATGTTCAGGATTGCGATGGGTGAGATGATTCTGAAGTCCACCGCGTTCAGGAAGTTGAGCGAGGAGGAGATGTCCCCGTAGGCCAGCATGAAGACGTATGTGTTGGCCAGGGCTGCGAAAGCCAGAAAGCCCATCGCCGTGGCGAGGGCGGCCTGTACACGGGGGCGGAAGAGCAGGTACACGCACAGGGGCCACGCAAAGGTCAGTCCCAGGCTCTGCAAGCTGCAGGTGAAGAGGTAGTACAGGGGATTGGGGTGCTCACCCAGCCCGGCAAACTCCGAGGCGGAGCTGGAGATGAGGGACGAGGGAATCACCAGCCCCGTCAGCAGGAAGAGCAGGACGCAGGACAGGAGGTACAGCCTGAGGCGGAAGCCCCGTTCCTGGACGAGGGGCGACAGGGGGCCGTCCAGCAGGAAGCGGGCGAGCCGCAGCTCCCCGGGCAGGGCGGCCACGACAAGGGCCGGCAGCAGGAGCAGGAGCTTGTATTCAATCTTGGCATGCAGGGAGGTCAGTTCCCAGATGCTGAACGCCGTCAGCAGGACGCAGGCCAGGACGTAGACGAACTTCCCGGGATGGGGGAGCCGGTAGAAGACGTTCTTTATGAGCGAGAAGAGGTTGTTGCAGGTCCAGTAGATGACCAGTCCTGCCGGGGACCGGTAGAGCAGCACCAGGAAGAGCGCCGTCATGATGTGGAGCTGCAGCTTGTCCTTGAGCGCGAGGTCCCTCGTGTAGATGGCCCCGGACACGACATTTATGAGCGTCATGGCGATGGGGAGGACGTTCACGGTGAAGGTGCCTATCCTGAAAAGCCCGTCGGGCTCCCCTAAGTTCCGCACGAACAGGAAGTGTTGGCCGTTCAGCACGCCCAGCTTGGAGATGTATCCATAGGCGGCGATGAAGAAGGGAATCTGTATCAGAAGGCCAAAGGAGGAGCGCAACACCATCAAGGGGTTGTAGCCGTTCAACCGGTAGTACTGGTTCAGGATGAAGTACTGCTCGTCGCCTGAGAAGGATCTCTTTATGACGCGGGTCCAGCGGTCCAGCGAACGCTGCTTTTCCCGCTCCTCCTTCTGCAGGGCATCGGCGCGGACGTAGAGGGGCAGGCAGAGCAGGCTCACCGCCGCGCTTATGCAGATGATCGAAAGCCCCGCGTTGCCCGTGATCCTCATGGACAGGGCGAAGACCAAATCAAGCAGCAGCCTGATCGGGTATATCACGAGCGTATATAGGAAAGAAGCGAAGCCCATGCCGTCCTCTGGCCGCCGTTACTTTTTGCGCGACATGAAGTAGAGGGAGGCAAGCACGAAGAGGGCCACGTACGTTACCGCCGCTGCCGGAATCGCACCGCCCTTGAACACTCCGACCAGGACGTAATTCAGCACCTTGTAGAGGTAGAAGGCTATCTCCGAGGTGAAGAACATGATTACGCCGAAGACGATTATGGCGAGCAGCCAGCTCGTCCTGAACAGGGCCTTGGAGTTCTCTATCCGGTAGTTCCAGCCCCACGAGGCGGCGATGATGAACAGGATGAGGACGAAAAGGGGATACAGGCAGCGGGTCAGCAGCGTCTGGGAGAAGCTCTCCTTGGCGTAGCCGTACTCCTGGGCATTCTTTATGAAGTGCATCAAGGAGAGCAGCGTCATCGTCTCCGCACCTGCGGAAGCCCTGTCGATGGAGGTGAAGTCGTTGTAGTCCATCGGGAGGCTCATCGTGTAGGTGTTCCGCTGAATCATGTAGGGGGAAATGCCCTTCTGGGGGGCGCTTCCCGTCGGCGTCAGCCCGGCTTCGTCCACGATTGCCTGCGGGAGGGACGTCTCGCTGTCCTTGTAGACGGGCTGGCTGGCCTTGCCCTCGGTGTCGCGGTCGACGGCCTTCATCATCAGGAAGGGGATGTTTTTCCAGCCCTTCTCGATTCCGATGTGCTTCTTTTCATCGTCATCGATGTTGGTCGTGTTCAGGCTTATCGCCTTTGCCAAGGGAACGAAGACGGAGCAGAGGAAGCGGCCCGATGACGAGTACTGCGCTATCGTCAGGTCCTTGAGGTAGCGGACGGTATTGCCGACGGAGGGCGAGTCCATGACGTACTTTGCGTAGAACACGTCCTTGGAGCCATCGGGATTCTTAAGTGAGAAGCACACATCGCGTCCCGTCGCAAGCTCCTCGAAGTTATCGGTCTCGTCGATGAAGAAATACTGGTTCTCCATGCCCTCCTTTGCGCGGGCAAGGTAGTATTCCACATCGGGGTCGGTCTTCTGCTTGGCGGCCAGCTGCTTGTGCAGGTCGTAGAGTATGTAGTAGGCGGTGAGGTAGTCCGGCTCGTCCTTTGCGTAGGCCCGGTAGCCCTCCCACTTGCGCCGGTGAATCCTGTACTCCTCGGTGTCCGCATGCTCCTCCGGGTTCTTGAGCTCGTTCCAGGCGGTGGTTGCGAGGAGGTTGGCCTCGCCTTGGTTGGTGTTCACGCCCTTGCATGCATCGATGGCGAGGGATGCCCAGTAGTGGGAGTTGAACCAGCTCTTTTCGCTGGCGGCCTTGCGGGACATCTCCATCAGCTCCGGGATGGTATAGCTGTGGTCCTT
>CAMJAJ010000065.1 GCA_946403565.1 uncultured Treponema sp.
AATCGCTTTTTCAGAAGGTCGTGGTCGCCTACAACGGCTCCAAGTCCTCGCTCCATGCCGTGATGTACGCCATCCTGATGGCCAAGTGCTACAAGTGCCGGGTGAAGGTGGTCTACGTCGTCGATGTCGCCACGATACGGCAGCTCATGCTGACGAATTTCCTTGTGGAGGACGAGGGCAAGACCTTCACCGGCAGCCTGGAGTCGGACGGGAACAGGAACCTGGACTTTGCCCAGGGCCTTGCCAAGTCCAAGGGCGTGAAGGTGGAGACCGAGCTCCGCAAGGGCGCCATCTGGTCCGAGATAATCGCCGCCGCCGATGACTTCAAGGCGGACCTGATTCTCCTTGGCGGTGCCGACGCGACCGCCCAGTTCTCCACGATCAAGCACGATGTCGTCGGCATGCAGGACGGCGAGATCATCGGAAGCGCGCACTGCTCGGTCATGGTGGTCCGCCAGCCCTACGTGGAGCAGCTGTTCAGGATCGGCTAGGGGAAGGCTGCCGTAAGGGACGCGCGGGATTGCCTCCCTCTGGTGGAATCGCCTCCCGGCAGTTTCAGAGGCGTCGGCGGCCTGGTTCGCCCGGCTTAGGAGCGGTTTTTTGTCGGTCTTTCCCGAATACTTAAGCTTCTTTTGATAATTCTTTGTAATATCCTTTTTTTTCATAAGACAAAGCCGGCCTTTTGCTTTATTATTTAAGGCATGAGATTGCTGCTTGTTGAAGAAGACGTTCGCCTCTCTCAGACGCTGGTGGAGCTTTTTGGGCGGAACCGCTATGCTGTTGATGTCGTCTACACGGGTCCCGATGCTACGAAATATAGCCAGAGCGGCATATATGACGGAATCGTGCTGGATCCGTCCCTCCCTGGCAGGGATGGAATCACCTTGCTCAAGAACCTCCGCGACAAGGGGCTGGTGACTCCGGTCCTCGTCATTTCCTCAAGGAGCTCCGTGAACGACATCGTGAAGGGCCTTGACGCAGGGGCTGACGACTATCTGCCCAAGCCCTTCAGCACGGACGAGCTGCTTGCCCGCGTGCGGGCGGTGACCCGGCGCAAGGGCGACCTGAAGCGGAACGTCGTCACCTTCGGCGATTTGATCTTGGACAAGGACAGCTGCGAGCTGCAGAAGGTCAAGGGCGGCTCCGCGAAGCTTTCCCTGAAGGAGCTTCAGATAATCGAGTTCCTCTTTGACAGTCCCCATCAGGTCATCAAGAAGGAGACCATCATCGAGAAGATCTGGGGCAGCGACAGCAGCGCCGAGTACAACAACGTCGAGGTCTACATCTCCTTCATACGGAAGAAGATGGAGGACCTGAAGGTCAAGACCCGGATACGGACGGCGCGTGGCATAGGATATTCTCTGGAGGATTCAATATAATGGTTTCACGGAACAAGGCTTTTGCAAACCTTACGGCCGGCTACCTCTTTCCCGAGGTCGCCAAGCGGAGGAGGGCGTATCAGGAGAAGCATCCTGACGCCAAGATAATCAGCCTGGGGGTCGGCAACACGACGGAGCCCCTGACGCCGCACATCACCAAGGCCATGGTGGACTATGCGGCCGGACTGGGGACCGAGGCCGGTTACTCGGGCTACGGCGACGAGCAGGGGCTGACGGCGCTCCGCGAGAAGATTGCCTCCGTCCTGTACCCGGGCATGGTCACGGCGGACGAGGTGTTCATTTCCGACGGGGCCAAGTGCGACATCGCGAGGATCCAGACCCTCTTTGGGCCGGACGTGGAGCTTGCGGTCCAGGACCCCGCCTACCCGGTCTACGTGGACGGCAGCGTCATCGTCGCTGCCGCTGGAGCTGCGGGCGGTGACGGAAGCAGGGCCGGCGTGACCTACCTGCCCTGTACCGCTGAGAACGGCTTTTTCCCCGACCTGTCCAGGGTGAAGGAGAACTCGCTCATCTACTTCTGTTCCCCGAACAACCCGACGGGGGTGGCGAGCAGCAGGGAGCAGCTGCAGGCCCTCGTTGACTGCGCCCTCGCGAAGGGCTGCATCATAATCTTTGATGCCGCGTACAGTTCGTTCATCCGCGACCCCTCCCTGCCCAAGACGATCTACGAGCTGAAGGGGGCGAGGAAGTGCGCCATAGAGATAAACTCCTTCTCCAAGCTCGCGGGATTCACGGGAGTCCGCCTGGGCTGGTCCGTCGTTCCTGCCGACCTTACGTTCGCGGACGGCAGCAGCGTGCGGCAGGACTGGAACCGCATCATGACGACCCTCTTCAACGGGGCCAGCAACATAGCCCAGCAGGGCGGACTTGCCGCGCTTGACGCGGAGGGAATCCGGGAGACCACCGCGCTGGTGGACCACTACCTGGGGAATGCGGCGCTGATGAAGGAGGCCCTTTCGGGCGCGAACTTTGCGTCTGCCGGGGTGAAGGTGTACTTTACGGGCGACAGCCCCTACCTCTGGGTCTACTTCCCCGGCTACAAGAGCTGGGACATCTTTGACCGGATCCTTGACGAGTGCAATATCGTCACCACGCCGGGAAGCGGTTTCGGACCGGCGGGGGAGGGCTACCTGCGCTTCTCCAGCTTTGGCCACCGCCGGGACGTGGAGGAGGCCTGCGGCCGCCTGTCCAAGCTGAAGCTGTAGGAATCTCTGGAATACGAGGGGGCCGCCGAGGAGCTGGCCCCCGGTTCTTGTGGTCCTCTCTGACGAGGCTGCCTCGGAGTGGTTTTACCCATTGATAGAGGGGGCGGCCTCCATGGATTTGACCCACCGATAGAGGAGGGGGCGGCCTTGGGCGCGGCCTCCATGGATTTGACCCACCGATAGAGGGTTCTGTCAGGAGCCCCGTAGCTAGAAGTTGATTTTAAATCCGACCTTGACGCTGACGCTGCTGGGCCAGTTGTTCTCCCGCTTGAAGATTTGGGAGGACACGGTCGTGGCGGCGAACAGCTCTCCTCCGTGGACGGGGAGTTTCGCATAGGGCGTCACGAAGACGGCCTTGCTCCAGTAGTCCTTGTTCTCGCGGTGCTTGTCATCGCGGTACAGCTCGTGGACGGTCTGCCCTCCCATGGAGAAGGTCAGGTGGACTCCCGTCGTGAGGTTCTTGTCACCGAGGTGGAAGCGGCTTGTTGCGGCGTGCAGGTCGATGCCGCAGGGGTTCGTGAACTTCCTGTTGTAGGGGTTCACGTATTCGTCCTTATGCTGGCCTCCGCCATTGTAGTTGTTCAGGTAGAACATCTTATGGGCCTGCGAGTAGGGGATGTTGAATGCCGTCACGGAGAACTTCTCCTGGCGCAGGTTGATCCGTGGCTCCAGCAGGAAATAGAAGTTTTCAGCCGCATTGTTCCAGTTGAGCGTCTTGTCGTATCCCTCTTCGTAGTCCGGGTCCAGCTTGCGCCTCGGGTTGAGCTTCTTGTGGCCGGGGTCCACCAGCAGGTCTGAGAAGCCGGTCTGGAGGAGCACGTTGAAGGTGGAGCTGGGCTTGCCGCCCAGCACGCTCAGGCCGGCCTTGAGGGAGAGGTAGTTCATGTTCATGAAGCCTTCGTCCAGGCTGCCTTGGATGCTGTCCTCCGGCAGGGCCACGCCGCCGCGGAAGTCGAATGTGAGGTAGTCGAACGCGCCTGCGACGCGGAAGTCCGCATTGTAGGCCCCCTGCCGGGGGATGCTGCCGGCCTGGTCACGGATGTCGTTCCGCCAGCTCCAGTACACTTTTTCGTAGTCGTCGCGCCGGTCCTTGTAGAGGTAGAGTCCGACCGCGATGGGGGAGCTGAGGTGGAGCACGTAGGAGAGGCCTGCGCCGTAGCTTTCGTTTATGGATGCCCCGTTCAGGCTGGTGAAACTGGAGGTGAGGTCGCTCCGTATGGGGGCGATTCCGAACTGCCGCTGGAGGAATACGTCGGAACCGATCGGCTCGTATTCTCCGTAGAAGGCTGAAAGGTAGTGGGTTGCGGAGGAGCTTTGGAGCTTGACGACCGCGGACAGTTCCTGGGGCCGGAAGATGGAGTTCAGGTACCTGGGGGAGTCCAGCGGGCTTTCACCCAGTATGTCGTCGCTGTCGATGCCGAACTCGCCGCGCAGGATCAGGAAGTTGTGGAACAGCAGCTGGCCGCCGAAATAGCCTTGGGCGAAGAGGGCGGGGTCCTTGAATGTTTTTTCCAGCTGTTCGATGAAGGTGTCTTCTTCTTTATCGGGCTTGTGGTAGCTGTTTGGCCATACGGTGAGGTTGCCGAGGAGTCCTGCGTAGCCCGTTAGGTAGGGGGACTCCAGCGCCTGGAGACTGGTAGATATTGCAAGCAGCAGTGCGAGATGGCACAGTATTCTTTTCACTCGGCTTTTCCTCCACAGGGAACCATAGCAAATTTCGGAAGGAATTCGATTTTTCTTTAAGTTGGAGGCGTTTCTGCCGACCTTTTGGGGCGACCGGGCGGTGTACCGCCGGAATTCCTGTCCGCCCGATCGCCACCGTGCGGGCCGGCCGTGGCCGTTTAGCAGCTGAATTCCTGCCGGAGCAAGCGGTGGACCGCGTTCAGGAGGCCCGTCAGCCTGCTTTTTCATAAAATATTCATAAAAAAACTTTTTTTTCGGTTTTTTAGGCTTGACTTATATTTTTAACCGATTAAAATATAAGTATGAGTGATTATCTTGATCCAAATAATGAGGAATTGCTTCAGGACTTTTTTGCCGAGGCTGAACAGCAGGTTGAGACCCTGGAGAGCAACATCCTTGTCATTGAGAGCGACCCCTCAAATCATGACTCGATAGATGAGATTTTCCGCGCCGCGCATACCTTGAAGGGTGGGTCTGCCACGGTCGAAATGACGGAGCTGGCAACCTTCTGCCACGATGTGGAGGACCTGCTGGATGCAATGCGGAGCAATGCAGTCGAGGTCACCGAGGCTATCGTTGATGTCCTGCTCTCTTCCATAGACACCATCAAGGTTATGCTCGAGACCCGACGGGGCGGTTCAGTCTATTCGGAGGACGTGTCCCCGCTTGTAGAAAAGATAAAGGGCTTCCTGCCCGCCAAGGGTGCAAAAAAGAAGGCCCCGGCCGCTCCCGCGGCTGCTGCCAAGCCTGCACCTGCGCCTGCTCCCAAACCGGCGCCTGTCCAGGCCGCTCCTGCGCCTTCCAACGGCATGCCGCCGCTGCCACCCCTTTCCGATGATGATTTCAATGAGCTCATGGGGGCCGTTCCTGACGGCGAGAAGCTCTGGTCCGTGAACGTGACCTTCGATGAGTCCAATCCGATGAACAGCGTCGGCGGCATACAGGTCTTCGCGGCCCTCAAAAACCGCGGTTCCGTCCTTAAGACGGTCCCCGAGTTTGAGGCCCTGTACGAGGACACCTTCTATCCGCAGGTGGTGTACTATGTGTCCACCGCAGTCAGCGGAGGAGACCTTGAGGATATAGCCTTCCTTGATGACGTTACGCTTGCGACCGATGCCCGGGAAGTGACCTCTGCGGGTGCTCCCTCTCGGCTTTCCGTGAACGAGGTCGCCCCTGCGGCTGCCCCGGCTCCTGCGGCCGCACCTGCTCCTGCACCTGCTCCTGCCCCCGTTGAGGAGGTCGCTGAGGCTCCGGCTCCTGTTCAGGCTGCCACGGCTGCTGCCCCTGAGGCAAAGGCTCCGGCTCCTGCGAAGGCCGCCGCTGCGCCGAGCGCGTCCCATAAGGCTGCCCAGACCACCGCTTCCGTCCTCCGTGTCGACTCACGCCGCGTAGACAACTTGATGAACCTGGTCAGCGAGACCGTCATCACCAAGGCTGCCTTTAACCAGATTGGTCTGCATACGGCCGACCTGCAGGTCCAGCTCCAGTCCTTGAACGCGAGCTATAAGGAAAAACAGCACCAGCTCCTTGAGGAACTTCCCAAGATGATCGAGGAGGTGCAGCAGGGTGCGACTGTAAAGGATGTCCGCCAGCGCCTCACCGACGAGTACGCCAGCATGAGCAGTTGGTTCGACCTCTTTGAGAATGACTTCAAGGCCACGTCCACGAAGCTCCGCTCGTCTACCCAGAATCTGGGACGCATAGCCAGCGAGCTTCAGGAAGGCGTCATGAAGATCCGCATGGTGCCGATTGGAACGATTTTCAACCGCTTCCCGCGCGTTGTCCGCGATCTGTGCCGCGACCTTGGAAGGAAGGTCAACCTCGTTATCGAAGGAGAGGACACGGAGCTTGATAAGACCGTCGTTGACGACCTGCTCGATCCGATAATGCACTGCGTCCGTAACTCCGTTGACCACGGAATCGAGCCCCCTGAGGAGCGCGTGGCCCAGGGCAAGGACGAGACCGGTACGCTGACCTTGAAGGCCTCCAACGAGGGCAACATGATCATCATCGACATCATCGATGATGGTCAGGGAATCGAGGTTGAGAAGGTAAAGGCAAAGGCCGTCAGCAAGGGCCTGATAAGCCCGAACAAGCAGCTTTCCAACCAGGAGGCCTACAACCTTATCTTCATGGCGGGATTCTCCACGAGCGACAAGATTTCCAACGTGTCTGGCCGCGGTGTCGGACTTGATGTCGTCAAGGATTCCGTAGCCAAGCTCAAGGGAAGCATAAACGTGACGAGCGAGAGGCATAAGGGCTCCAAGTTCAGCATCAGGCTTCCGCTCACGCTTGCGATTATCCAGGGACTGCTTGTCCGCGTCGGAAAGGAGACCTACTCCATACCGATTGCGAACGTCATTGAGAGCCAGCGCGTCAAGAAGAGCAGCATCAATACGATTGACAGCTACGAGGTCTTGAACGTCCGCAACGAGGTCATCTCGGTTTTGCGCCTGAGCCGCCTGTTCAACATCAAGGACACCTCCGAGAGCGATTTCTGCTTCATCGTAATCGTCGGTTCCCAGGAGAAGAAAATCGGCGTCATGGTGGATATGCTCGTAGGTGAAGAGGATGTCGTTATCAAGCCGCTACGCGACCAGTTCACGAAATCGCCCGGTATAGCGGGTGCTTCCGTCCTGGGAGATGGTTCTGTTTCTCTTATTATCGATGTAAGCCAACTTCTCGAGCTTGGCGTGCAGCAGGAGAT
>CAMJAJ010000066.1 GCA_946403565.1 uncultured Treponema sp.
AGGTGGAAGAGGTGATGGACCTGGGATTCGACCCCGTGCGCATCGTCGCCGCCATTCCCGACAACCGCGACTTTGACGAGATCCTCTCCAAGCCCGTCACCATAGCGACGGAGTACCAGAAGCTCAGCGGGGAGTGGGCCGCCTCGCGCAAGATTCAGGCGACCATATTCAGGACATGGGGAACGAGCGAGGGATTCGTGCAGGACAGGCCGGAGTCCATCGCCCAGATATTGATAGACAACACGAGCACCGGTTCGTCGCTGCATGCGAACCACCTCAAGATCATGGACACGCTGATGGAGTCCTCCACCAGGCTGTACGCCAGCAAGGAGGCCATGCGCGACCCGGAGCGGAAGCGGAAGATCCTGGAGCTGAAGATGCTCTTCGAGGCCGTCCTCGCCGCCCGCGACCGCGTCATGCTGGAGATGAACGTCGCCTCCGACAAGTTCGACTCGCTGGTGAAGGGCCTGCCCTCCATGAAGAGCCCCACCGTAAGCCCCCTGTTCGGCGGCGGCGGATACGCGGTCAAGATCGCCGTGAAGAAGGGGGAGGTGCCCACCCTGCTGCCCAAGCTCCAGTCGCTCGGTGCGACCGACATCGTGGAGTATGAGCTGCGCAAGGTCATGCTCTAGGCGATGCAGGGCAAGCCTTTCCTCCTGATATTCATCCTGGCCTCCACCTGCTCCTTCCTGCTGGAGGAGGCCCTGGAATTCGTGGACTTCCGCGCGAGGAAACGCAACGGCAGCCGGGTCCCCAAGGAGCTGTTCGGCTACGCGGACTCGCGCCTGCTCAAAAAGACCGCGGCCTACGAGGACGAGAAGTACCGCCTGTTCGTGCCGGAGCACGTGGCCTCCTTCATCCTTTCGCTCGTCCTCGTCCTTTCGGGCTTCTACGTGGCGGTGTACGAACAGCTCGTCCGCGCGACGGGCAGCATCTACCTGACGGCGCTCCTCTTCTTCATCATCACCTCCCTGCCGGACTCGATCATCTCCATACCCTTCGCCTTCAAGCGCGAGTTCGACATCGAGCGGCGCTACGGGTTCTCCACCATGACGCTCGGCACCTGGCTGCTGGACGGGCTGAAATCCATCATCCTGGGCCTGGTCATAGCCTGTCCCCTGACCCTGCTGGCCGTCCTCCTGCTGCTCTACCTGCCGGGCTGCTGGTGGCTGCTGCTTTCCGCCGCGTACATAGCCCTCTCGCTGTCGCTGACCTTCCTGTACCCCCTGGTCATCGCGCCCCTGTTCAACAAATTCACCCCGCTGGAGGCCCCGGAGCTCAAGGGGCGGCTGGAGGCCCTGCTCACGAAGACGGGCTTCGAGTCCCGGGGCATCTTCGTGATGGACGCCTCCCGGCGCAGCAGGCACAGCAACGCGTACTTCACCGGAATCGGCAGGAGCAAGCGAGTGGTCCTGTACGACACCCTGCTGGACCAGCTTTCCGTCGACGAGACCGAGTCGGTCCTGGCCCACGAGCTGGGGCACTACAAGCTGAACCACGTGGTGCGCCGCCTCGCCATGGTCATCCCCCTCACGGTGCTCTTCCTCTTCGCGGTCAGCGTGGTCGTGAAGATGCCCTCGCTGTACGCGTCGTTCGGATTCGAGGCGGAGACCTCCATCGTGCTGGACGGCGGCAGGCGGATCGAACGGGTCCTGCCCTACATACACTTCATCGGGGTATTCCTGTGCTCCCTGGTCGCGGCCCCCTTCGCCCCCCTGCTCGCGCTCGTGTCGAACTTCTTCAGCCGCCGCGACGAGTTCCAGGCGGACGCGTTCTCCGCCGAGGCCTGCGGACGGAGCCGCAGCCTGGTCACCGCGCTGATCAAGCTGCACAAGGAGAACCTGAGCGAGCTGACCCCACCCAAGGTCTACAGCGTGTTCAAGTACAACCACCCGCCCCTGCTGGAGCGGATCCGCGCGCTGGGGAAATCCCAGCAGGGCTGAGGGTTGGGATTCTTCTGAATCATTGCGGCAGGTGCGGGGGCAGGCGTTGCACCCCGCACAGTCCTTAAGGCGGTCCGATAAAACCATATGGGAACCTCGAAAAATTGCGCCATACGCGTTGTGCCTTGAGGCTACGCCGGCGGTTCCGAGGTGACCCTGAAAAAGCGTATACAGGAGGTATGTATGAAACGGTTCGAGGGATTTACGAAAGGGATAAACTTCGGAGGCTGGCTTTCCCAGTGCCGCCACACGCAGGAGCACTACAGGAGCTTCATCACCGAGGATGACGTCGCCAAGGTCGCGTCATGGGGCCTGGACCACGTGCGGGTCCCCGTGGACTACGAGCTGGTGGAGACGAACGAGGGCGGCTACAGGGAGGAGGGCTTCGCCTTCATCCAGGACGCCATCGGCTGGTGCAGGAAGCACGGCCTGAACATGATCCTCGACCTCCACAAGACATACGGCTACTCATTCGACGAAGGCTACGGCGAGAGCGGATTCTTCGACAGCGCGGCCTATCAGGAGCGCTTCTACCGCCTGTGGGAGGAGTTCGCCCGGAGGTTCGGCGGGAACGCCGACATGCTGGCATTCGAGCTGCTGAACGAGGTCACGCTCAAGGACTACTGCGAAATCTGGAACCAGATCGCGGACACCTGCATAGGGCGCATCCGCAGGATCTGCCCGGACGTGAAGATACTCGTGGGGGGCTACTACAACAACAGCATCAGGGCCGTCCCCGACCTGCGGCCGCCCCATGACGGGAACATCGTCTACAACTTCCACTGCTACGAGCCGCTGATCTTCACCCACCAGGGGGCGTACTGGATAAAGACGATGGACACCTCCTTCCGCATGCCGTTCGATGCAAGCTACGGCTTCTACCGGCAGGCATGCAGGGAGCAGCTGAGCGAGGAGTACACGAACTTCCCCGCGGACGCTACGGACGACCAGACGGTCACCGACGCATACTTCGAAAACCTGTTCGCCCCCGCGCTCAAGGCGGCGGAGGAGCGGGACGTCGCCCTCTACTGCGGGGAATACGGCGTGATAAACCTGGCCTCTGCGGAGGACACGCTGAAATGGTACCGGGCCATCAGCACGGTGCTCGCCCGGCACGGCATAGGCAGGGCCGCCTGGAGCTACAAGGAGATGGACTTCGGCCTCGCGGACGCGCACCTAGACGGCGTGCGGGACCAGCTGCTCAAATGTCTGTAAGCGGGAGCTTGTACAGGCCGGTGCGCCACTCGTCCGCATAGAAGTTCGAGGAGAAGTAGACGTAGAGCGTGCCGTCCTTGACGAAGCCTGACGAGCGGTAGCAGTTCTTCAGGACGGGACCCGGCCCCACCCGCCAGTCCTCCAGGTCCCGGCTCCGCGCGACATACAGGAAGTAGTCCCCGCCCTTTCCGCCGTCGGGGAGGACCGCGGTCAGCAGCATCAGGTAGCCGTCCGCGCCGTCCCCGATGACGTCCACGTGCCAGGGGTACAGGCCCGCGGGCAGCCCCGCAAGCTCCAGCTTCCGCGCCCCGGCAAAATCCAGCCCTTCCAGGCTCCGCGCGGCACTCGTGCGCAGCTCATGGCCGCTGTCGTAGTTCCCCATCACGAACAGGCAGCGGCAGCCTTCGTCCGTCCAGATTATGGCGGGGGAGACGATTATGTCCACGCCATCCGGCCTTCCCGCCAGCTCCTGCCGGTGCAGGACCTTCCGCTCCCAATGGATCCTGTCCCTGCTCTGGAGGAGGACGACGTTCTGGTAGTCGGGACGGACGGTCTCCAGGTAGACCAGGCCGTATACCCCTTCGTGCAGGAAGATGTCGGGGTCGTCATTGTGGTCCCGCTCCGGCCTGGGGGCAAGCGGGTTCAGCCCCGGGGCTTCCTCACGGAAGCTCAGCCCGTCGTCGGAAATGGCGATGCAGGGATTCTCAAAGCTGTCGTTCGTATGTGGATAGGGCGTGAAGGCGAGGACATAGCTGCCTATCGAACCGTCGTAAAAGATGTCGGGGTGGACCAGCTGCCCGCTCCCGTCGTAGGTGGGTATGTCCAGGCGGAACTTCCTGCGCAGGGGCAGCGCCTCGATAGACTTACCATCGGTAGGAGCGAACTCCGAAAGGTAGCGGGCCTTTGCGGCCAGCCGTTTAAGCTTGGTCTTTATTCCGAACATTCGTTCTCCTCCAAATCATTCTTGCGGCCGCGTCACCGGGCAGGCCGCTACGGCCAGTAGCAAAGGCAGGCCCTTATGCGGCCATCCCGGTGGATACGACCACCGGCCCGCACCCGAGATACAGGCCTTTACGACCCCGTCCCGACCTTCAGGAAGGTGCGCAGCATGGCCATGACCTTAGGGATGTCATAGGGCTTGGCAAGGTGCTCGTTCATCCCCGCCTGGAAGGCCTTCTCCCGGTCCTCACCGAAGGCGTTGGCGGTCAGGGCGATAATCGGGATGCCGGCCTTGCCCCCGTCGGGCAGGGCTCGGATGCGCCTGCTGGCCTCGTAGCCGTCCATGTTCGGCATCTGTATGTCCATCAGGATGAGGTCGTAGTAGCCCGCCGGGTGGAACTCCATCATCGCAAGCGCCTCGGTGCCGTCGTTCGCTATCTCCACCTCAAGGCCCACGCCGGTCAGGATGGCCTGCGCTATCATCTGGTTGGTCTCGGTGTCCTCGGCAAGCAGGATCCGCTTTCCGGCGAACGCATCCTTCTGGTCGCCGCCCGCCGCCCCGGAAGAAAGCGACTTCCCACGGATGCCGTCCGGTGCGGAGGGGTTCATGTTGATGCGGAAGGGGATGACGACCATGAACTCGGTCCCCCAGCCCTGCTCGCTCTTCACGGAGATGGTCCCGCCCATCATGTCCACGATCCGCTTGGTTATGGCCATGCCCAGGCCCGTACCCTGGATCCGGTTCACCGTGCTGCTGTTCTCGCGGGTGAAGGAGTCGAACACGATCTTCTGGAAGTCCGCGCTCATACCGATTCCGTTGTCCCGTATGCGGAACTGGAAGTCCGAGACGGCCTGCGCCTCGCCCCCCAGTTCCTTCACGCTGATCCATATCCTGCCCCCGGCGGGGGTATACTTCATCGCGTTGCTCACGATGTTCAGCAACACCTGGTTCAGGCGGAGCCGGTCGGTGAACACGTCCGCATGGACCAGGCTCTCCGTCACCTCGAGATGCTGCTCCTTGGACTCTATGTCCGCGTGGACGATCGTCTGTATGTCCTCAAGCAGGTTGGAAAGGTTCACCTCGCCCTCGTTCAGGCTGACGTTGCCGCTTTCTATCCGGCTCATGTCCAGCACGTCGTTCAGCAGGGACAGCAGGTGCTGGCTGGAGACGGATATCCGCTCCAGGTATTCGCCGACGAGCTTCCTGTCGTCCAGATGGGAGGCCGCGAGGGCGGTGAAGCCCACGATGGCGTTCATGGGGGTGCGGATGTCGTGCGACATGCTGTTCAGGAAGATTGTCTTGGAGGCATTGGCCTTCTCCGCGGCGGAGAGCGCCTGCTTGGACAGGAGCGTGTCCTTGACGAGCAGGTAGATGATGATGGACGCGATGAGGAACAGGAGGGTGACGAAGGTGCCCATGTGGTCGCGGGCAAAGTCCTCCGCGGTATAGACGTAGAGGCTCTCGGAATAGCGGTAGACAAGGTTGCGGGCGTACTCGGAGCCCAGCACGCTTACCCCCCGGTTCATCAGACGGAGCAGGCCCTCGTTGCCTATCTTGACCCCGAAGCAGCGGTCGTCCTGCGACGGCCCCTGACGGAAGGTGAGGTTCCGGTACGCGCGGTTCTTGAGTATGTCGCTCCGGAAGGAGTTGACCGTGGTGCAGTCCGTGTCCCCGGTGAGCACGGCCGTCAGGCAGTCCCCGATGGAAGGATAGAGGGTTATCTGCGCATCGGGGAATTCCCGCTCCACGTAGTAGAGCTGCAGGCTGTTGTTCTTGTTCACGGCGAAATGGCGGAACTCGGGGGCCACCGCCTGCTGTCCGTCCGTTTCCTGGGAGGCCTGGCCCGGCTGGCCGTCGGAAAGGGGCTTGGGCCTGTACACGATTTCGACGGCAGGCGAGACGACCGGCTTGGACTGGTAGATTCCGTTCTCCTCGGAGAAATAGAGCCCCCCGCCCACGGGAAAGCTTATGTCGATGGCCCCGTTCATCAGGGCTGCGGTCATCTCCTCGCTGCTGCCGTACCCTGTGTATTCAATCTGCAGGTTCTGTATGCCCAGGCTGTCAAGGATGCTGTCCATGAGGTCCCTGACCATGCCCGTGGCAGATCCGTCGGGAGCGGTACTGCAGAACGGCATGTAGCCGTCCAGGTAGCCCAGCCTGACCACCTGGTGGGCAGCCAGCCACTTCTTTTCCGCCTGGGAGAACGAGCGGCCGGAGACGCTGACCGGATAGTACTTGCTCCGGAGGGAATTGATGTAGTTGGGGTCGTCGCTGAACAGCAGGGCCTGCGCCTCGTTCAGCTCTTCCAGCAGGTCGGGACGGGACGCGCTCACGCAGAGGTAGTAGTCGGACGTGCCGAACTGGCACAGCACCTCCGCATGGTCCCTGCCGTAGGCCCCGTCCCCTTCCGCGGCGAGCAGGTCCACCTGCCGGGTGTCGAACGCGTTGAACAGGTCTTCATATCCGTCGAAGGTGATGACATGCGCGTCCACATCGTGGGTTTCCAGGAACTTCCGCAGCATGCCGACCACCGCGCTGTTGAGCACGCCGATGCTCTTGCCGTTCATGCTGGCGTAGGAGGCGGTGACGACGGAATCGTCATCGTGCTTGAGCAGGCTCAGGGTCTCGTTGCCCATCGGGAATTCGGGGTACAGCAGCAGGCCCTCGCGATCGTCGCTCCAGGCAAGCCCCGCAAGCAGGTCCACCCTTCCAGCGAGGAAGAGGTCGTACAGCTCCCGGTAGCTTCCGTAGATGTACTCGTAGTTCCAGCCCGTGTACTCCGACAGCTTCCGGTAGTACTCGTAGGCGTAGCCGCTCTTGACGGCACCGGGCCTGGCGCCCTCCTGGAAGACCTC
>CAMJAJ010000067.1 GCA_946403565.1 uncultured Treponema sp.
ACGGCAAGGACATCCTCATCATCACCGGACCCAATACGGGCGGAAAGACCGTGACGCTCAAGACGGTCGCCCTCTTTGCCCTGATGAATCAGGCGGGCTTCCCCATCCCTGCGGACGAGGGGACGCGGCTGCCCGTGTTCAGCTCCGTCTTCGCCGACATCGGGGACGAGCAGTCCATCGACGAGTCGCTGAGCACCTTCTCCAGCCACATGAAGAAGATGGCCGAAATCATCAGCTGTGCGGACCGGGACAGCCTGGTCCTGCTGGACGAGCTGGGAAGCGGGACGGACCCGCAGGAAGGCGGGGCCATCGCGATGGCGGTGCTGGACACGCTCATAGAGCGCGGGGCCTTTGTCCTGGTGACGACCCACCACGGCATCCTGAAGAACTACGGCTACACGAACGACCGCTGCGTCAACGCCTCGGTCGAATTTGACCCCGGGACGCTCAGCCCCACCTACCACCTGCTGATGGGGGTTCCCGGAGAAAGCCACGCGCTGGACATAGCCCGCAGGTCAGGACTGCCGGAGGCGATAGTCGCGCAGGCGGGGGAATACATCTCCAGCGAGAAGGCCGACGTTTCCGCCCTCATCAAGGGACTCACGGCCAAGCATGCCGAGATTGACGAGATGCTCCGGCAGGAGCGGATCAAGAACGCCGAGCTGGCACAAAAGACCGCGAAGCTGCACGCAAGGGAGCTTGCGATACACACGCGGGAGCTGGAACTCAGGGAACAGAACAGCGCGCAGGAAAGCAGTTTCCTCGTCGAGACAAGGAGCCGGCTCGAAAACCTCGTGCGGGAACTCCGGGAGGGAGAGATCACCCGGGAAAAGACGCTCAAGGTCCGCTCCTTCATCGACAGCCTGGGCGGCCAGGTGGCGGAACGGGACAGGCAGCTGGAGGAAGACCGGCTCAAGCTGGAGGAGGAAAAGGAGCGGCAGCAGCAGGAGGAGCTGCAGATAGCGGAGAACGGCATGCGGCTCTCCAAGGCGCGGGAAGGGTCGCACTCGCAGGGGTCCAAGAAGAAGGGCAAGAAACGGCTGTCGGCGGCGGAGGCATTCGCGCTCGCCAGCAGCCCCGAAAAGCGGGAAGGCGACAGAACGGACAGCACGGAGCGCAGCCGTCAGGCAAAGATCATGCAGCGCAAAAGGCAGCTGGCCTTTGAACCCGGCAGGGAGGTCCTCGCCGGACCAAAGAAGCTCAAGGGGACGCTGCTCGCCGACAACAAGGACGGCAGCTGGAGCGTGCAGCTGGGGGCCATGAAGATGAGCTTTCCCCGGGCCCAGCTCTACCTGCTGGACGTGGAGCAAGCGGCGGCCGCCCCCAAGGTGGAGATAGAGGCCCCTTCCGTGACGGGAGTGGACGACGAGCGGCCCAAGTTCGAGCTGCGGCTTTTGGGAATGAGGAGCGAGGAAGCCATGAAGGCCCTGGAGCGGCAGATAGACCTCTGCATCATCCACGACTTCAAGAACTTCTCGGTCATACACGGGAAAGGCTCCGGCATCCTGCAGCAGGCCGTACACGACTACCTTTCCCACTATCCGGGCGTGAAGGACTTCCGCTTCGCCAGCCCGGAGGACGGCGGGACGGGCAAGACCTACGTCAGCCTACTTTAGCAGGGTGGACGGGTTGACCAGCTTGCCGTTCTTGTAGACGGTGAAGTGCAGGTGGGGACCGGTGGAGTAGCCCGTGCTTCCGACGAGGCCTATCAGCTCGCCCTGGTTCACGAAGGCCCCCTTCTTGGTCTTTATCTTGCTCAGGTGCCCGTAGAGGGTCTGGTAGCCGTCTATGTGCTTGATGATGACGTAGTTGCCGAACACGTTGGACCAGCCGGCCTTGGCGACGGTCCCGCTCATGGAGGCCTTTACGGCCGTCCCCGTCGGACAGGCAAGGTCTATGCCCGTATGGTAGGAATCCGCGCCCGTGATCGGGTCCTTCCTGGCCCCGAAACGTGAAGAAATCCGGTATTCCGCGGTGATCGGCCAGGCGAAAAGCTCGCCCATCGCCCGCTGCAGCGAGGTGCTGTCCATCTTGGCACCGGGGATGAAAAGCTCCTGGCCGACCGTCAGCGCATAGCTGTCCAGGTCGTTCGCGTCAAGAATGTCCTCCACCGGCGTGCGGTACTTCACGCTCAGCCCTTCCACCGTCTCGCCGGCGGCAACCCGGTGCACCAGGCCGTCCATCGACGGAATCTTGAGCTTCTGCCCCTCGCGGAGGTAGCGGACGTTGGAAATGCCGTTCACCGCGATGAGCGTGGATATGTTGGAAAGGCCCGCGTCACGGCTTATGACGCTGATGCTGTCCCCGGCCTTCACCGTGTACTCGGTGTAGGTGACGGGCTCCTTGTAGGAATAGTCAAAGAGGCCGCTCGCCTCGCCTGCCTCACCAGAGGAGGAGACCACGTTGCCCTCGCTGTCATAGAAGGCCTCGTCCGAAAGGGCCACGTCGAACATGGCCTTGTCCAGGCTGTTCACCTCCTCCAGCTGGATCTCCCCAAAGTCAACCTTCCTGACCCTGCCGTCATAGGCCTTGACGATGTGCGAGAACAGAAGGGAAAAGGCGACGTACAGGGGAACCGTGGCGGCAAGCAGGATCCACAGCTTGCGCATGCCTGTCCGCCCCTGTACAGACCGCCCCCTGCCTGCCGCGGCAGCCTTTCCGAAGCTATAAGTGATGTTTGGACGGACCGTCTTCCCGGCCGTCCGCCGCCACTGTGGAATCTGGAGGAAAAACGGCCTCTTGCGGTCGACTGCCTTGGCCACCGGGCGGGAACTTTTTATCGCATAACTTATAACTTCCATACACTCACTATCGACATAATCAGATTCCGATATTAGAATGGGAGAACCGTGAAAGCTGAAATAAAGTCCATCCTCCTGAGCCTCGCGGCGGGGCTGGCCCTGGGCATCCTGCTGAAATTCTTCATCCTCGACATCGTGCACATACGCGGCAGCTCCATGGAGCCGACCTTCCGCGACGGGGACGCCGTGCTGGTCAACAAGCTTTCATACGGGCTCGTGCGGCCCTTCGGAGACAGCACCCTCTGCCGCTGGGGACATCCGGAGGCAGGGGACATCGTCATATACATGCACGAGGGGAACCTGGTCATCAAGCGCTGCGTGGCGACCGCGTCCTCGCCACTGGATTATTCTTATGATACAGGATATACTCTTGCCGTGAATGGGCAACGATTTTCTCTCTCCGAGACACAGTACAGGAACATGGCTCCAGCCAGCCGGGTTCCTGACGGCATGATTCTTGCGGTCGGCGACAATCCCGCCGCCTCCATAGACTCCAGGGACTACGGTTTCATACCGATCCAGAACGTCCTTGCCCGCGCAGTTCCACCAAAGAAGGCCGGAAGATGAACCCTTTCTTCAATAAGAACCGGATGCTCGTCGCAGCCGTGATGCTGCTGATGGTCGTCGTATACATCTACCTATCCTACGCCAAGCTGGCTTTCCGGGAGCAGAGCAAGTTCACCGTGAAGACCCCGACGGTCGAGCGCGGGTCCATCGTGGACAGGAACGGCAAGCCGCTGGCCGTGCAGACGAACTTCTACCATTACGGAATCACCCCCAAGGCCATAAAGCAGGATGAGGTGAGCACGTTCGCATTCGAGGTGTCCTCCCTGCTGGGCCTTGACCCGGTGGACATCTACGACGAGATCATGAAGAACAAGGGAGCCAGCTTCATGTACCTGAAGAAGAAGCTCTCCCAGGAGGCCTATGACGACCTGTACGCGCTCCTGCAGAACGACGGCTACCTCTCCTTCTCACGCTTCGACAGGATTCCCGGCCGGGTGTACCCCGAGAACGACCTGGCCAGCCAGCTCATCGGCTACATGGGCGACGACGGCAGGGGACTGAGCGGCATAGAGTACTCGCAGCAGAACGTCCTCTCGCCGATGGTGATGGACCTCGCGGCCGGCGACCTGTTCGGGGACAACGTGTACCTGACGATAGACGCAGACCTGCAGCACAAGCTTGAAAAGATCGCCAAGGACACGATGCGGACCACCCAGGCCGAATGCATGATGCTGATTGCCTCGGATGCGAAGACAGGCGGCATCCTCTCCTACATAAGCCTGCCATCGGCCAACCTGAACGACTACGGATCCGCGGCCACGGAGGAGACGGTGGACCGCCCCGCCATGTCGGCATACGAGCCGGGGTCGGTGTTCAAGATCTTCACATCGGCGGCATACGTGGACAGCGGCAAGCTGGACGCGGACACCATCTTCCTCTGCGACGGGGTGTACGAGCGGGAGACGAACCGGGGCGAGCTCATCAGGATAAACTGCCTGGAGCACCACGGCTGGGTGAACGTCCGCGACGCGCTCAAATACTCCTGCAACGACGCCCTCGCCCAGATGAGCGACCTGCTGGACACCAAGACCTTCCTGGACTACATACACAAGTTCGGTTTCGGGACAAGGACGGGGGTGGAGCTCCCCGCGGAGGCCACGGGCCTGGTCAAGGACGAGAGCTACAAGTCATGGTCGGCGCGGACCAAGCCCACCATGTCCATAGGCCAGGAGCTCAGCGTGAACGCCCTGCAGATGGTGCAGGCCGCCTCGGTCATAGCGAACGGCGGAATCAGCGTAAAGCCGACGGTAATCTCGAAGATCACGGACAAGAACGGAAAGGACAAGTACACGCTGACCCCGGAATACGGGGAGCGCGTCATAAAGGCCTCGACGGCCAAGTACATCCTGAGCTGCATGGAGACGACGGCCCAGAGCGGAACCGGCCACCGGGCGAACCTCGGAGACATCTCCATCGGCGTAAAGACGGGAACGGCGCAGATGGCCGACCCCGTGAACGGAGGCTACAGCGACACGGACTTCGTCTCCAACTGCCTGGCCATTTTCCCCGTTGAGAATCCGGAGATAATCCTGTATATCGTCATAGAGAAGGCCAAGGGCGAGACCTACGCGGGCCGCATAGTCGCGCCCGTCATCGCCCTTGCCGCCGACGAGATAATCGACCACCTCGGAATGAACCGGCAGGGCGCCGTCGGGGTGGAGCACTCGGGAACCATCTCCATCGTAGGCAATCCGCCCATCGTGGTGGAAGGCACGGTTCCCTCGTTCATCGGCCGCCAGAAGCGGGACCTGATTCCCCTGCTGGACGACACGACGATAAACTACCAGATAAACGGCGAGGGCTGGGTATACGCCCAGTATCCGCCAGAAGGTACGCCCGTATCGGAGGGAATGACGATTGAACTCTATCTGGAATAAGAACATAGACCTCTTCAGGAAGCGCTTCCCTGCGCTGGCCGACATGCTGGCAGGCAAGATCGAGGCCTTTTCGAAGGCCCTTGCGGAGGGAGCCCCCCTCCCCCTCAAGGTGGAGCCCGCCAAGAACGGAAGCCCCACGGCCTCGGAGAACGGCACGATGCTGCACTCCAAGTACAATCCGGAGCGGGAGGCCGAGCAGATGGTCTCCTCCTTTGACGCGGACCAAGAACAGTCCGCCCTTTTTTTCTCCTGCGGCTTGGGCTACGCCCCCATCGCCTTCTGCCGGAAGCACCCCGCCGTTCCCGTCATCATCATCGAGGAACAGGCAGCATACCTGTTCCAGGCCTTTTCCGTACTCGACTGGTCCCCAGTCCTGACCCATGCAGCCCTCAGCCTGCTCATCGCGGCCGACACGGACATGGCCGCGCCCATACTCAGGCAGTATGACATGCAGAAGGCCCACATCTTTTCCGTTCCCGCCCAGGAGGCACACAGCGCGGACTACTTCAAACAGGTCCGCCTGCTGATCCAGCAGGAGAAGCGCAAGGACGAGACCAACACCGCCACGCTGGAAAAGTTTGCCCGCCTCTGGCTCTCCAACACGTGCAGGAACATAGGCCAGCTGGACCGGCTGGACGGCATACGCAAATACGAGGGGCTCGGGAAGGGCCTGCCCTTCGTCGTCCTCGCGGCGGGGCCAAGTTTGGAGCGCATGCTGCCCCATCTGTCCCGGCTCAAGGAGCGCGCCGTCATCGTATGCGTGGACACGGCCCTGCACTCCTGCCTTGCCGCAGGGGTGGAACCCGACTTCATCGTGCTGGTGGACCCCCAGTACGCCTGCGCGATGCACCTGGAGTTCCTGGCGGCCCCCTCTTCCATCCTGATTACGGAAGTGGCCGCCTGGCCGTCGGTGTTCCGCTTTGAATGCCGGGAGAAGGTGCTCTGCACCTCGATGTACCCGCCCGGGCAGTACTTTGAAGGAAAGCTCGGCTGGAAGGGCCGGCTCGGGGCGGGCGGCAGCGTGGCAACCAGCGCCTGGGACTTTGCCCGGGTGTGCGGGGCCAGCGAGATATACCTGGCAGGCATGGACCTGGGCTTTCCCGGCAGGCAGACCCATATCCGCGGGTCCCAGTTCGAGGAGCGGGAGCACCGCGTGTCCACCCGCCTGTACACTTCCGAAGGCCAGAGCACTGCGGCCCTGCTCAGCGCGAACCCGACGATGCTGAAGGACTACGACGGGAACAGCCTGCTCTCGGACAAAAAGATGTCCCTCTTCTCCTGGTGGTTTGAAAAGAACTGCGCGCTTGCGAAGGAACAGGGGGTAAAGACCTACAGCCTGACGGCAGAAAGCCTTGCAATAGAAGGAAAAGAGAAATTCCCGTTGGACGAATTTCTGGGACGGCAGGGGAAACGTGCAGAAAAAGAGGCTTTCTTCGCGTCGGCAGCAGGGCGCTCCCCTGCCCAGAAGGAAAACGAGAGGAACAGCTTCAATGCAGTCCTCGAATCTTTTGCCAACAGCATGGAACAGCTACAGGATATGGCCGCAAAGGGGATAGGCCTTTGCGAAAAGGCAATATCAAACAGGCTGAAGGCACCAGAGGTCTTTGCCGAGCTGTCCCGGATTGACAGCGCAATAATGCGGTCCGAGATAAAAGAAGCCGCGGCCCTGGTGTTCCCGACCGAACGTA
>CAMJAJ010000068.1 GCA_946403565.1 uncultured Treponema sp.
TTTGCCCGCATAGAGCGGATGACGCAGGCCGCAGGAACCAGTTCCAATGGAACTGGTTCCGTTGGAACTGGTTCCAATGGAACTGGGTCCGTTGGAACTGGCACGGCTGGAGACGCGGGGGGCGCGGCCATGCAGCGGGAGCCGAAGGAGCCGCTGGACACCGAGCGGGGACTCGCCTTCTCCGGAGGCGACGACGAGATGTACCGGCCCCTGCTCAAGAACTGGGCCGATGCCTACATGGAGAACGGATACAAGATACAGAAGAGCGCGAAGGAAGGCGACCTTGAGACCCACCGCATAGCCACCCACTCGCTCAAATCTAGCTCACGAATGGTCGGTGCGGTCAAGCTGGGCGACATGGCCGAGAAGGCCGAGCACGCCGCCCGCGACGGAGACCTCGCCTACGTGCAGGAGAACGTCGCCGCCCTGTTGGAGCAGTACGGAAAGGCCGTCGAGGCCGCCATGGACTACCTGGCCAGCTAAAAGAAGGGTAAACTGCCGAGCGTTGGGTATGCGACCGCCCGTTGCAGTCCGGTGCATCCCGCTTGGATTCCGGTGGGCGCAGAAAACTAACGACCGTAGGGCATTTTTTTTGTTGAATTCGTCCATTTTCTCTAGACAAACAAATAGGCAGGTTATATAATCGTCAAATTGAGGGGATGCTATCCCGACGGATAATACGGTATGGAAACCGCGGAAAGCTGCCCTCACCCGTGCAAAAGCGGGAGGGGACAGCCCCGGGGAATCCATGAGAAAGCGCGAAAAACTAAGTTTTCCACTCCTTCTCAGTTTGGATCGCAACCGCAAGCACAATCTTTACCCATCGGGCGCCGGATCAGGCTTCTGCCTGTTCCGGCTTTTTTCTGCCCGAACAGGCGCAGCCGGTCCTGCCGAGGGGGAACAGGCGCCGGGGCTGTCCGCCCCGCATGCCGTGATAGCAGCCCGCAGGCCGGCCAGCGAGCTGCCAGACCAGCTCCTCGCCCGACTTGACCCCCAGCTTGCCGAAGGCGCGGGCCGTGTAGGTCCCCACGGAGGAAAGCGTCAGCCCCAGCTGCGCGGCGGCCTCCTTCTGCAGCAGGCCCGCAAGCTTCGCGTCCATGCAGAGGGCCTCGGTCTCGGTCAGCAGGTCCAGGCAGACGGGCCGGTCCACGAACGTGAAGCCGCCGCCCCGCAGCACGGAACGGGAGACAAAGCGCCTGCCCGCGCGGATCGCGTCGCGGGCCTCGCCCAGCTCCTCAAGCCCGTCCAGGTCGCCCAGCACGACGGGAAGCTCCTGCTCCATGCAGAGGCGCAGGCCGTAGGCGTTGATGAAATCCACGGCGACCGCCCCGATGGTCGGAACGCCGTGCGTGGCGGCCATGCGCAGGGCGCTGTCCATCTCGTGGAACTCCCGGCTCAGGTTTAAAAGGAGCGACAGGCCCTCGGGCCGCCCCCGGAGCATCCGGGACAGCTCCAGCGCGTTCAGGCAGGGGCGGAACTCCCGGCCTGGCCAGAGGAGCGAGAGCTCGTGGCCCATCATGGTGAGGTTGTGCGCGGTGAAACCGAAGGCCACAACCTGTCCGTCTTTCTTACTTTCCATAGCATATCCTCCATCCCGCCCGCTGATTTCTTGTTTATCGGGCGAGATGAACATATACTACAGCGCATGCAGGCACGCTTCATGTAGCAATTTATCTACAAAATCGGGGTTTGTAGCAGGGTGCGACACTGGAGTTTTGCAGGGTGCTACAGCCTAGGAACACACTGTGCTTTTGTCCGCAGGCGCGGGATGAAACCCGTAGGCAGGAGAAGGCCATGAAGGAAGGCGGCATGAAAGGACAGCGGCGGGGCGGAATCCCGGGCGCAGCGCCTTAAGGGCATAAAAAGACCCCGCACAGGGCAGGAAAGCTGTCCTTGCGCGGGGCATTCCGCAGGTTACAGGCCGCCAGGGGAGGCGGCCCGGACCGGAAATCTAGTTGATGTAGTAGACGTAGGTCACGCCGATGGTGAGGGCGCGGCGGGTGAGCGCGTCAAAGTTGAACGACTCGTTCCACTTGTCGTCCTCGGCATCCCAGTTCCAGGACACTCCCCATTCCTTGGCCGTAGCCTTGGAGGAATCCTTCAGGTCGGTCTCGGCGCGCACGGCGGTGAAGTCCAGCAGGTAGCGGAGGTCACCCATTATCATGCTGTGCTTGTCGATCTTGTAGCCGAAGCCCGTTCCCAGGACGATTCCGGGGATGACCCCGTTCTTGATGGTTCCGTCTATGCTCGATGAGAAAAACTTAATGGTGTCGTCATCATGATATGTGCTCGTAACGTTTCCATTGAGATAGTTGGTATTTGTATAGCTGTGCTTATACGTGTAGGCATCCCGGGACCAGGAGAGCTTTCCAATCGGGATGGAAAGGTTCAGTCCGGCATAGGGCGAGAGCACCAGGCCGCTGCCCAGGTCCACGTCGTAGCCCACGATAATCGGGATGTCGATGGAGTTGTAGCTGAAGGAGCCGCCTCCCTCCTCCTCGGCGGAACTGTCATGCCGGTAGGTATATCCGCCGCCGTAATCCCTGGTCTTGGTCTTGGAGTACTCCCAGCTGTAGGTGTACTTGGCCTGGTTGTGGTAGAATCCCACCTCCGGCTGTATGTACAGGCCGGGAACCGCATCAAAGCTCAGCCTTCCGACCAGCGCGCCGCCTGCGACGATGCTCGAGAAGGGCTTCACCTTCAGGTTCATGTCGTCCCAGTCGGTCTCCCAGTCGTCAAAAGTCCCAACAGGCAAGCCGAGGGCCCGCATCTGCCTCCTCGTGGACTCAATACTGGCATCATAGTGAGATATCGAATAGTTCTCCATGGCGTTGGTCGTCGTACCAAGTCCGAAACCAAACAGACCCCTCGCGCCAATGCCGAAATGAACACCGTCCTGTGCGGACAGCAGTGCGGCTGCTCCAATGGCAAGCAGGGATGTCACTAACTTTTTCATCGCTTACGAACCTCCTTTACATTGAAAATAGTTCTCTTTTCAATGTAAGGCATAGAATTAGTTTTGTCAACAGGCTTTTTCAAGCCTTACTCCCTGTATCGGAAATCCGCAGAGCGAATTTAAGGAAACCTCGAAAAACCGCTGAAAACGTGATTGAGGCACCGATTTGACCCGCACCTGCGCAACGCGCGATTTGACTCCGAACAGGTTTAATCCCCCGCCGGGAATTGCACGATTCTAATAGTATGATCCACGAGAAAAGCTATTCCGGCCCCGCAAGCACGCGCGACAGGGCCGCCTCCATCCGCGACGTCATCCGTTACATAGACCGCTTTCGGAACGCCCTGCTCGTCATCTACCTGGACGGCAAGCTGCTGGACAGCGGGGTCTTCCTCTCGCACATAAAGGACATAGCCCTGCTCCACCGCGCCGGCCTCCGGATCATCCTGGTGCCCGGGGCGGCCGACCGCATAGACGACGTGCTCACCCGCTCCGGGTTCAGCTGGCAGACCCGCGACGGCTGCCGGGTCACGGACGCGGACGCAATGCCCCTCATCAAGATGGCGGCCTTCGACGTGTCCAACCAGGTCATGACCGCCCTCGCAGGCGAGAAGGTGCCCGCCCTCATCGGCAACTGGGTCCGCGCCCGGGGCAGGGGCGTGCTGGGCGGCTATGACTGGGGGACGGTCGGCGACATAGACCGGGTGGACGCGGCCTCGCTGGGCAAGGTGCTGGAGGACGGCTTCATCCCCATCTTCCCCTGCATCGGCTGGTCGCTGGCGGGCAAGCCCTACAACATCTCCTCCATGCTGCTCGCGGAAAAAATCGCCGGGCACCTGAACGCCGACAAGCTCTTCTACCTGGTCCCCGACGTGCTCATCACCTCAGACCACTTCATCATTCCGGACTCCCTCGTGCTGTCCGCGGAGGGGACGCTCCCCGCGCTGAGCCTGGACGAGCTGGACACCTTCATGGCGGCCAACTTCCCTTCGGTCGGCGATGAAAAGACAGGCGGGGCATCTGGTTCAGATAGACAGGCTGGTTCGGGCGGACAGGCTGCCGCTGGTTCGACAGAGGCTTCCGAGGGTTCCAGAGGAAGCGCCGTCCCTACCGAACGCTCGGTGTCCGCAAAGGTGCGCGAGCTCCTCACGATTGCCCGCCGCGCCTGTTCGTCCGGGGTCTCCCGCGTGCACATCCTGGACGGCTCCATGGAAGGAACCCTCCCCTGCGAAATCTTCTCTGACTTCGGTTCGGGAACGATGGTCTACGTGCGTGACTACGGGCGGATTCGCGACATGGAGAGCGACGACATCCCCGCCGTCCTCACGCTCATGCAGCCCTTCGTGGACAGGGGCATACTCCTCCCCCGCACCAAGCAGTCGCTCGGCGACCAGCTCTCCCACTACGTCGTCTACGAGCTGGACGGAGCCATCCGTGCCTCGGCCGCGCTCGTCCCCTACAGCGATGGACAGATGGAGATAGCCGGAATCGCCGTGGACAAGTCCTGCTCCAGCTTAGGTATCGGACAGAAACTCGTGGAGTTCCTGGTGGCCCGCGCAAAACGGACGGGGGCGGCCGGGGTGTTCCTCCTCACGACGCAGACCTCGGACTGGTTCGAAGGCATGGGATTCAAGCTTTCCAGCCTGTCCAGCATCCCCGAGCAGCGCAAGGCCATCTGGACCCCCGAACGCGGTTCCGTCGTCTACCGCCTGGAGGGATAGGGCCGTTCCCCTCGCCAGACGGCACAATAGATTAGACCGCTGGCTCAATGGACCGCCGGCCCAATGGACCAGCGAATCAATGACCGACGGCCTGCCGCAGACATCACCGGACACTGGCTCAGCGGCGGCGTGCGAATTCCCGGTAATTGCTGTCGTCGCGGGGCGGGCAGTAGACGGCGAACTCTATGACCTTGAAGGCACGGGCATATTTGCGGGCAAGAGAAAGCATCACATCTGCAACCACGGCCGGGTTGTTGCAGAATGCTCCGCAGCCGAACGCCCCCAGTACAAGGACATCCACCTGTTTCTGGACGGCGACATCGAAAATCCGTGCGTCACGCCGTTCATGCAGCTCGCGGAGTTGTGCATCGTCCAAAATCAGACGGGTCTCCCCGTCCCCAGGATTGTAGCGGTTGCTCGGCCGCTCCCGGAGGTTCGGGGCGGCACAGGACATGACGTCCACCTCATACCAGTCGCTCTCCGGCAGGGTCTCAGGAACCGCCGTATCACTCTTGAAGACCGTTATTCCCTCTGCATAGAGGATATCGTCGTTATGCAGGGGACTCTTTGCCCTTCGGTGCGGATTGTAAAAGCGTCTCCAGTTTTCGTCCGTGTCCAGGGTAAAGAACAGCGTGGAAGTACGGCAGAGGCATTCCTCCTGCGCCCCTGCCCCGTTCAATACCCCTCCGCCCGGATTGGAGCTGGAGGCGAAATTCAGGACGCAGACCCGGTCTCCTTTCCCCACATAGCTCCGGGCGGCCTCAAAGCTGCGCTTCCGTGACACGACGATCTTGCACTCCGTGTCAAACCGGAACACCTTGCTTCCGTCTGCAACGGCATCCTTCTCTGCGATAAACTGCATGCTCGCAAGGGACCTCGCAATGCTTTCCTTCAGGCGGGGCACGCTTTTACAGGCCCGCTCCGTATCCTCAAAGACAGCGACATTTTCAAACCGTGACATAGCAATCCTCCTCAATCCTGCGGAACATCCGCGGATATAGTATATGGTATCCTTTCCTTTGGCGCAAGCTTAATGCGGTCACGCTGGATGAACAGAAAAAAGCCTGCTGAAAGCACACGGCGGCTCTTGCCAGTTTTTTCAGCAGGCTTCCGGCCCTACCATCACGCCACCTTGTCGAACTCCGCATAGGGCGCAAGGATTTTCAGCATGAACTCATACGGAGTCATCACCTTCAGGTCCCCGCTCACGACATCGGTAAAGATGTTCGCCGAAGCGCCGCTGACAAGCTTCACGCCCACAGTGTTCATCGTGACAGGCAGGGGGACATCGCGGGCGGCGACGTTCCAGAACACGATCTCCGGCAGCTCGTAGCCCGCCTTCGCGAACTTCTTCCTGTACACGTCAAAGCTGCTGACACCCTCGGCACAGTAGTCGAACTCCATGTCGGAGATGATAAGCACGCGCTCAATCATCTCTTCCTTGGGAACGTTACCGGCCTTCGCCACATCGAGTATGAGCCGGTACACCTTGCCTATGTCGGTGTTCGCGACCTCATCGAACTGGTAAATGAAGTCCAGCTTCTTTCTCAGCGTGTCTGCTGTGTCGGGAATCTGGACCAGCTGTGGCCGCTCGCTAAAGGTGATGAAGCTATTCCGGTAGGCACCCTCCAGCTGCTCGCTGAAGAACATGGCAAGAGACGTAGCCACGCTGATAGGGCTTACCCCCCTGCCACAATTACTGTACATCGACCCGGAACCGTCACGGACGACGATAGTCCTGCCCTTCACCATATCGCGCTTGAGCGACTTCCAGCTTGCCTCCAGCGCAAGCTCCTCCTCTTCACTGACTTCACTTACCCGATTCCACCTGTCATTCA
This sequence comes from uncultured Treponema sp., assembly GCA_946403565.1. Next base: position 6,516 of record CAMJAJ010000068.1, read on the forward strand.
TATACGGCGCAACAATCTGATAGGGATAGAGGGTTCCCGCGTTGAGCTTGACCATCTCCTCCTCCGGGACGGCAACGCCGCTCGCGGCAAGGGCCGTCTGTTCCACAACCTTCTTGAGGAAAGCCGAGTACCTCTCCTGGTCATTCCTAAGGAATGCCTTCTTGTAGCGGAACATCGCCTGGCTGGGCTGCTTGGAATAGTCAAAGCTGTAGTCCTTGCGGCGGAGGTAGTCCTCGATGATCTGAATCTCCTTCCGGAGGGCCGAACACAGCCTGCGGTATTCCGCGGCGTTCATACCCAGTGCCCCCATGAGAATCTTCGCGGCATGTACGGTCGCCTTGGACGAGGCATTGATGGACGGGAGCCACTTTCCCAGAAGGCTTATGCCGC
>CAMJAJ010000069.1 GCA_946403565.1 uncultured Treponema sp.
TCCGTCCTGCATGAAGAACGACACGTCCTTCGTGCTGACGGCGTTCTTAACCGCTGCCGCAAGGCTGGCCTCCTTCCTGCGCAGTCCGCCGCTCAGGGCGATGACGTTGGCCAGGTAGGGGGTGGAAAGGTAGGTCCGTGTCGATGAGGACTTGAAGCTGGAGGGGATGGAGTTTATGGCCATGTTGAACTTGCTGTCCTGCGCCATCTCCGCTATGTAGGCGACCACGGCCTTCTCCGTGAGCGTGGACTTCGCGTCGAGCGCGTCCTGGAACTTGCTCTTGAGCTCCTTCTTGAGCGCGGCCTTTGTCGCGGCGTAGGAGTCGTCGTCCGTGAGCGGGAGGGAGGCGACCGATTCGAAGAGGAACTCCCTGACGGGGATGAACGACGTGTAGAAGGCCGACGGGGTCGTCCGGGCCAGGGTTATCATGCCGGACGGGGCTGCCGAGCTGAAGCTGGGGCCGGACAGCTTGAAGTAGTCCTCGCCCCGCTGGAGGGTGAGGCTGCCGCTGTCGTCCTTGCCCTGTCCCTGCCGCTGGGGCAGGTCTATGCTGTAGCTGTTTGAGATTGCATAGGGGATGGAGATGCTTTCGTAATCTTCGGGGAGCTCGGCTGTTATAGTGAGCAGGGGGCCGGAAGAAGCGCTTTCAGCAGAGTTGTTGGCGTTGCTTTTATAGGAGGTAAAGCTGATGGAGGCTCCGCCCCCGAAGCGGAGGTTTATTTCATTGCCGGAGTCCTTGTCCCAGGATTCGAGGACCAGGGGCTCCGGCTCTTCTTTTCCTGCGATTCGTGCGGTCGCGGAGGCGTTCGCCTCCGAGCTGAAGGTCAGGCCCTCGTAGTCGATGCGGAAACGGTTCTTGAGGACGTCGTTGTTGTCCTTGTCCTTGGCGGACGAGAGGGACAGCTCCATGCCCCCGATGTTCCGGGAGATGATGGTTTCGGTCTTGAATTGTAGTATGAAAACGCCGATAATGACAGCGGAGTAGAGGGCGGCGAGGAAGAGAAACTTCAGAATTCTGTACCTGTGCATTTTGCATATTCTATACATTAGGATTGTAAAATTCAAGGGTTCTGAGGCGGTGAAATGAGCGGTCAGTTCCAAAAGTCCAAGCGGACTTCTGAAACTGGCTCAGTGGTTACCGCGCGAAGGCCGCACCGGCAGTGAGGCCCTCGTGGGCCTGGTGCGGGAAGCGTCCTGGCGGCCGTTTGAAACTGCCTCTCCTGACGGCCGGGCCGTTTGAAACTGCCTCGAATTCGTAGACACGTTCTAGATATTTCTATATATTAGGTGGAGATTTATGAAAGCATATTGCAAGGGGTTAAAAATGAAATTTCTGTTCCTTATTCCTTTTGGCCTGGCGCTCGCCATGCCGATGTGGTCTGAGGTGCAGTACGGGCCCCGTCCTGTCAACACGGTGCAGGACGTGCCCACGCTGGAGTTTTCCAAGACTGACTTTATCCTCAGCGTCCAGGACGCGTTGAGGTCGGGAGGCACGACCGAGGCCCTCGCCCTGTACGACGGTCTGCCCGAGGCCTATGCCTCCGACGCTGACCTCCTGGTCATAAAGGCCTCCCTGCTGATTTCGGCTTCCAAGCTGAACGACGCGAAGGCCGTGTGCAATGGCATCATCTCGAAGGACCCGAGCAACCAGGACGCGCTGGAGCTGCTGCTCTACATAGCCCGCTGCCAGAACGACAGCAGGAGCGAGAACAAGCTCGTCAAGCAGCTCCTGGCTACCGACCAGTACAATGTCTCCGCGAACATGGCCTTGGGGCAGAGCTCCTTCGCCAGCAAGAACTACAAGCAGGCCCGCCTCTACTACCAGAAGGCCCTCGTGCGGGAGGAAAAGAACGAGGACGCCCTGTTCGGACTGGGCCAGGCCGACTACTACCTGGGGGCGAAGGATGCGAGGATGGACACCGAGTGCGAGACCGTCTTCAAGAAGCTCCTTGAGGTGAACCCCTCCAACTCCCTTGCCTATTCCTACCTGGGCAAGCTCGCCGCCGCCGGCAACAAGTACAAGATTGCCTCGGACTATGTGCAGAAGGCGATCGAGCTGGAGCCGAACAACTATAACTATCACATGGACTACGGAATGTTCGAGAACTACCTTGGACATTACGACAACGCCATCTCCTCGTGGACCAAGGCGATAGAGCTGCAGCCCAACTACTTCCTGGCCTATGCCTACCGTGGCGGCCTGTATGACGAGCAGGGCAAGGAGGACCTTGCCATAAGCGACTACAAGCAGCTGCTCCGCTGCAATCCCGACTATTACTACGCGTACGAGAGCATCGGCGTGCTGGAGATACACAAGAAGAACTGGACGGCCGCGCGCCAGGCCTTCATGAAGTGCTTTGAGATGGACAAGAGCGGCAACGTGTCCTACCCCCTGATGGTGACCTACTGCTACTATATGGAAGGGGACAAGCTGAACGCGAAGGCATTCAGCGACAAGGTCCTGCGCAAGATGGACCGGGAGTCCATAGAGTACGCCATGCTGCGCGTGTGGCACGACGAGTCCGGCGAGATGCCCCTGCCCCAGAAGATCAGTGCGATCACGGACAGCAAGAAGAAGGGCAAGATGTGGTTCTACCTGGGCCTCTTCTATGACATGTTCGGTGGCGGCGAGTTTGCCTCCGAGCATTACAGCAAGCTGCTTGCGATGAACAGCCCGATGATATTCGAGTACCGCATGGCTGAGTGGCGGATCGGCCAGATACAGCTGAACAACGAGGACAAGTCCTTGAGCAGGGTCTCAAACTGATGGACTGCCAGACCCAGGTGCGCCTTCAGCTCGCGGGGCGGGAGCTTGTCCTGGTGGGGACTGCCCACGTGAGCGAGTCCAGCGTGCAGGAGGTCTCCGCCGCCATAGAGGCGGAGAAGCCCGATACGGTCGCCATAGAGCTTGACGAGAAGCGGCTCAAGAGTCTGGAGGACCCCGAGTCTTGGCGCAACATGGACATCGTGAAGGTCCTGCGCGAGAAGAACGGCTTCCTGATGCTTTCCAACATCATACTCGCCTCCTTCCAGAAGCGGATGGGCCTGGACACCGGGGTGAGGCCCGGTGACGAGATGCTCGCCGCCATAAACAAGTCCAAGGAGCTGGGGATCGCCACCTCCATGGTGGACCGGCCCATCACGGTGACGCTCAGGCGGGCCTGGGCCAAGAACTCCTTCTGGGGCAAGTGCAATCTGCTGGCCCTGCTGGTTTCCAGCGCGTTCAGCAAGGACGAGATAGAGCCGGAGCAGATAGAGAACCTGAAGAACCGGTCCGAGATGGACGGCATGATGGAGGAGCTTTCCAAGGAGCTTCCGATTGTGAAGGAGGTCCTGATCGACGAGCGGGACCGCTATCTGGCGAGCCACATCTGGGCGAGCGGGGGAAATAAGGTCCTTGCCGTGCTTGGCGCGGGCCACCTGCCGGGCGTTCAGGCGCACTTGGAGAAGCTTGCCTCCGGAGCGGAGGACGGCGACTGTTCCGAGATAGGCAGCGTTCCGGAGAAACGGCTCTCGTCCAAGTTCCTCCAGTGGCTCATACCCATCCTCATCATCGCCCTCATTGCGGCGGGCTTTGTGTACGGCGGCCGGACGAAGGGCTTCAACATGCTCAGCTCCTGGGTCCTGTGGAACGGAATCCTTTCCGCAATCGGCGCCGCAATCGCCGCCGCCCATCCCCTTGCAATCGTCACCAGCTTTGTTGGCGCGCCGCTTACCTCGCTCTGTCCTTTGATCGGAATCGGCGTGGTGGCGGGAATCGTGCAGGCCCTGGTCTGCAAGCCCAAGGTCGCGGACATGGAGTCCATCTCCGATGACGCGCTTTCGATGCGGGGCTTCTACCGCAACCGGATCCTGCGGACCCTGCTGGTGTTCCTCTTCTCCTCGCTGGGAAGCAGCGTCGGCACGTTTGTGGCGGGGGCGAGCTTCGTCAAGGTCCTTACTGAAATCTGGCAGAAGATAGCGGGCTAGGGCAGGTTCAAAAGTCCTGCGGCATCACGTGCCGGTCGGCATCGCAGGAGCTTCGGCAGCGGTGTGTGCGCGGCTCGTTTTTGAGGCCGCCGTGCTGTTTGTCAGCCCTTGTGTCCGCCCTTCCACCGGTCGCCGCCCGGGAAGGGGCAGGTGGAGCTGGCGATCCTGGCCCGGTAGGCCACGTAGCTGCCACATTCGGCGCAGAGTATGCCGTCCCGGAGCGAGGGGCAGCCCTCGCAGACGGCGAGCCGCCTCTTGTACTCCGCCTCCTCGGTGGTGACCCCCTCTAGCCGCGCCATCTTGGCGACCGAGGCCGCTATGCTTTCCTTCGTTATCGTGCCCATCATCGCCTGTATCTCGCAATTCGGGCAAATGGCCTTCTCCTGCATGTCAAGAGTATCGGCAGCTGTCAGCCGACAGCCTGAACAAGGGCGAGCAGCTTGTCCGCGTCCTTCTTGCCCGGCCTTTCTTCGATGCCGCTGGACACGTCCAGCAGTTCCGGGGCATAGTCACGGACTGTTGCCGCGACATTCTCCGGCGTGATTCCTCCGGCGAGCCAGAGGCGGGAGGAGGCTGCGGCCTTCTTGACCAGGCCGGGGGCGACCTGGGTTCCCGTGCCGCCAAGCTGCGTTCCCACTTTTGCGTCGAGCAGGATGCGGGGTTCCCCCAGGTCCTTGAGACGCTCTATCTTCTTCAGGTCATCCTCGCTTTCCACGTTGACGACGGCGTAGTGCGGAAGGCCGGCAAGGCTCCTGTCCGCGAGGAACTCTTGGACGGCCTGTTCTCCGTGCAGCTGGAGGAAGTCAAGCGTGCCGTCCTGGACCAGGCCGATGGCCTCCCGTGCTTCCTCGCTGCTGCAGTCGGTGACCACGCCGACGAGGAAGGGCAGCCGGTCCTCGTCGGACGCGCCTGCGGCGGGGGCTCCCGTTGCCGTGAGCCGGGCCCTGACAGACCGGACGAGTCCGGCCGTCGTGTTCCGGGGGCTTTTCCTGCAGAAGATGAAGCCCAGGAAGTCCGCCCCGGCCAGGGTCGCCTCGAGCGCGTCCTCCTCGTTCGTGAGGCCGCAGATCTTGAGCAGGGGGCGGGGCGTGCTGGCAGGCTTTCCCGCCGCGCTGTGGTCAGGTTGATCCGGTGCGCTGTGGCCATGCTGACATTCCTGCGGCCCCGGCGTGTGGTCAGGTTGATCCGGTGCGCTGGCATCCCGCTGGCAGCAGGGCTCCGCCCGCCGCTCTCCGAGCAGGGCGGCGAAGTCCAGCCATGTGCGGGCGGCTCTGGTCACCGTGGCCCCGGTGAACGAGGCGACGAGCTTTCCCGCCTCGCCGGGATTGCGGGCGGCGGCCTCTCCCAGGAGCATGCCGGTGAAGCCCAGGCTGCCCGCGAAGGAGGCGGCCTCGGGGGTCCGGATGCCGCTTTCAAAGATGACGGGGCAGTCTGCCCCCAGCAGGGCCCGTATCTCTCCGAGCATGGAGGCGGGCTTGAGCAGGTCTATGGAGAAGTCCTTCAGGTCCCGCGAGTTTACCCCGCAGACGATTCGGCAGGGCCGGTCCAAGGCGTCCTTTGCCTCCGCGAGCTTCTTCAGGTCATCCTCTAAGCGCAGCTCCACGAAGGCGGTCATCGCCAGTTCTCCGCAGCGGCGGAGCATGGCCTGCAGGACATTGCTGTCGAGCATCCGCGCTATGAGCAGGACTGCGTCGGCTCCGGCCCGGTAGGCGACGTCTATTTCCTCGGGGGCGTAGATGAAGTCCTTGCGCAGGACGGCTATCCGCTTGTGCCCGCCGTGCTCCGCCGACCAGGCGTCCACGGCCCCGCAGACTGCCATCAGGTCTTCAAGGCCGCCCTTGAAGTAGTTCCGCTCCGTCAGCACGGAAATCGCGTCCGCACCCGCCTCCGCGTATGAGCGGGCGGTTTTGGGCGCGTCCAGGCCGGGGGCTATGTCGCCTTTGCTCGGGGAGGCCCGCTTTACCTCCAGCACCACGCCCTTGCTGGCGATGAAGGGGACGGGAGCTCCCCGCCGCCGCTGGTCCGGAACGGCCGCGCCGTAGTCCCAGCCGAGGCCCTGGATGTCCGCCTTGCGCCGCGCGACAATCTCTTCTATTATGTTGCGGCCAGCCTCGTGGCCTGTGCGGCTAGAAGGCATGGGACACCTTTTTGATCTCTTCGAGCTTGGCCTTCGCCGTGCCGTTGCTCAGGGCGGCGAGCGCCATGTCGTATCCTTCCTTGATGCTCTTTGCCTTGCCCGACAGGTAGAGGACCGCCCCGGAGTTGAGCGCCACGGCGTAGCGCAGGGTCTTGCGGCCCTTGCCGTCCAGCAGGTCCAGCGCGAGCCGCGCATTCTCCTCGCCGCTGCCGCCTGCAAGCTCTTCGGCCTTTGCGTCCGTAATGCCGTAGTCGGCGGGGTTTATCGTGTAGCGGTATTCCTTGCCGTCCTTGTTTATCTGGAACACCTTGGTCGGGGCGCAGGGGGAAATCTCGTCAAAGCCGTCGTCGCTTGCCACGACCATGACGCGCTTGGCCCCAAGGTTCTTGGCGGCGTGGGCGTAGGTCTCAAGCAGGTCGGCGCTGTAGACGCCGAGCACCTCGTACTTTGCCTCGGCGGGGTTCAGGAGGGGGCCCAGCAGGTTCATGATGGTCTTTACGCCGAGGGCCTTGCGGACGGGGGCGGCAAAACGCATGGCCGGATGGTAGACGGGGGCCATCAGGAAGCCGAAGCCCGTCTGCTCGATGAGCTTGGCGGTGTCGGCGGGCTTGTTGTCAATCTTGATGCCGATGGACTCAAAGAAGTCCGCCGCCCCGGACTTGCTGGAGACCGCCCTGTTGCCGTGCTTGGCCATCGTCTGCCCGCAGGCGGCCACGACGATCGAGCTGAGTGAGGAGATGTTGAAGCTGCCCTTGCAGT
>CAMJAJ010000070.1 GCA_946403565.1 uncultured Treponema sp.
TGAAGAATAATATGTCTCTATCCCCATACGGACCCTTTCCGGCCGCCGTGACGGCGTCGATAGCTCCCCAGGCCATGTTGTCATCTATGCCGAGAATGACAACATGGCCTGGGGAGCTATCGACGCCGTCAAGGCTGCCGGAAAGGTTCCCGGAAAGGACATCATCATCATCACCTTCGATGCAGTCAAGGAGTCCTTCAACCGCATCATCAACGGTGAGGAAATCAACTGTGCCCAGGAGTGCAACCCGCTCCACGGACCCCGTGTTGCCGAGATCATCCAGAAGCTCGAGAAGAAGCAGAAGGTTGACAAGAAGCAGTACGTTGTCGAGGAGACCTTCGACAAGGACGGAATCGGAAAGGCCCGCAAGGCTGCCGATGCCCTGCCCGAGCGCAAGTACTAATTAGCTTTGCATAGAAGTTAAAAATACGGGATTATCGTAAGGCCGGAGACGTGGAGCTAAACTCCAGCTCCGGCTTTTTCTGTAATAAAGATTGGAAAGGAAAGGTGCGGCGATGGCAAATGATGTCCTGCTTTCGATGAAAAACATAAACATGACGTTTCCCGGCGTGAAGGCCCTGCAGAACGTTGACTTCACGCTCCGCAGCGGGGAAATCCATGCCCTGATGGGGGAAAATGGTGCGGGAAAGAGTACGCTTATCAAGGTTCTGACCGGCGTACACACGAGGGAATCTGGAGAGATTTACCTCGACGGAAAGATGATCAACAACCGGTCTCCAGAAGAGGCCCAGATGAACGGCATAAGCACGGTGTTCCAGGAAGTGAACCTGTGTACCAACATTTCGGTTGCCGAGAATATTTTCGCGGGCCACGAGCCGCGCTCCAAGCTCTTCACCATCGACTGGAAGAAGATGAACCAGAAGGCACGGGAAATCCTCTCGTGGGTCGGTCTCGAGGACATAGACGTCACCCGTTCTCTCGGTGAATATTCCGTGGCCATCCAGCAGATGGTCGCGATTGCACGCGCGGTCAACTTCAACTGCAAGGTGCTTATTTTGGACGAACCGACTTCCTCCCTTGACGACAAGGAGGTCGACAAGCTTTTCGCCGTCATGCGCCAGCTCAAGGCGGACGGGAAGGGAATCATATTCGTCACTCACTTTTTGGAGCAGGTCTATGCCGTCTGCGACCGCATTACGGTCCTGCGCAACGGAGAGCTTGAAGGTGAGTTCGCCATTGCTGACCTGCCGAGGCTCAAGCTCGTGCAGACCATGCTTGGTCACGAGGTCGCGGAGCTTGACTCCCTGCACAGCAACAATGCGATTGAGGAAAAGAAGGATGTTCCCATCATCCTGAAGGCGGTGGCCCTTACCCACACGGGAACGATAAAGCCGTTCAGCGTGGAGATAAAGAAGGGCGAGGTCGTCGGACTGACCGGACTCCTGGGATCAGGACGCTCCGAGATGGCGCGCGCGATATACGGCGCGGACAGGCCGGACGGCGGTCAGCTCGAGTTCAACGGCAAGGAGCTTAAGGCCAAGACCCCGCTGGATTCCATAAAGAGCGGCATGGCCTTCCTTCCTGAGGACCGCAAGGCGGAAAGCATCATCGCAGACCTTTCCATCCGCGAGAACATGATGATTGCCCTCCAGGCAAAGACGGGAGTGTTCAAGCTCCTGCCCATGGCCAAGCAGATGGAGCTCACCAACAAGTACATCAAGGCCCTGAGCATAAAGACGCCTTCCACGGAGACGCTGATAAAGCAGCTGTCCGGCGGCAACCAGCAGAAGGTCATAATAGGCCGCTGGCTGGTCACCAATCCTGAGTTCCTCATCCTTGATGAGCCTACGAGGGGTATCGACGTTGGAACCAAGACGGAGATTCAGAAGCTTGTCATCAAGCTTGCGGAGGAGGGCATGACCGTCATGTTCATAAGCTCCGAGATTGACGAGATGCTCCGTACGGTGAACAAGCTCTGCGTCCTGCGCGACGGAGCAAAGGTGGGCGAGCTGATGAACGACGGCCTGACGCAGGATGACGTGATGAAGGCTATCGCGGGAGGTGAAAAATAATGGGCAACAAGAAAATTACACTTAGCAGCATCCGGAGGAGCCCGCTGCTCCTTCCGATTGCCGCGCTGATTATAATGTTGATCGTCAACGTCATAATCACGCCGGACTTCTTTAAGATTTCGATCAACAACGGTGTCCTGTACGGCTTTATCATAGACGTGCTGAACCGTTCGTGCGAGCTCATCATTCTCGCCATAGGAATGACCCTGGTCGTCGCCTCCTCGCGGGGAACCGATATCTCGGTCGGAGCGATCATGGCGGTCGCGGGTGCGATTATCGTACGCTCCCTGGGTGAGAGCTATGACGGCTATGCCACCCCGATGATGCTGGCGATTCTCTTTGGAATCATAGGCGGTATGGCGTGCGGAGCCTTCAACGGTCTCCTTGTCGCGCGCTTCAACATCCAGCCGATGATTGCGACATTGATTCTGTATACGGCGGGCCGCGGAATTGCCCAGTTGATCAGCTCCAAGCTGACCGAGACGGGCGCCAAGGCGACGGGAGTCATCCTCTATGTCCGCATGGAGTCCTTCCGTTGGATTGGAGGCTTCCTGCCCCATGTCGTCATACCGACGCCGATTTTCATCGTAATCGCCTTCCTCATCCTGACCCAGGTCATCTTGAAGAAGACCGCGATCTCCACCTACATCCAGACCGTCGGAATCAACCCCAAGGCCGGCCGCCTCGTCGGAATAAACTCCACGATGGTCATCTTCTTCTGCTACGTGTTCTGCGGATTCTGCGCGAGCATTTCAGGACTCATCGCTTCCAGCCGTATCTATTCGAGCGACGCGAACAACATAGGCCTGAACCTTGAGATGGACGCAATCCTTGCGGTCGCGCTCGGAGGCAACAGCCTGGGCGGAGGTAAGTTCAATCTGGCAGGCTCCGTCATCGGTGCAATCACGATCCAGTGCCTTACGACCAGCCTGTACGCCATCGGTGTTTCCGCCGACCAGCTGCCGGTCTACAAGGCCGTGGTCGTCATCCTTATCGTCCTGTTGCAGTCTCCCGCATTCAACCGCTGGAGAAGGGCTATGAAGCTCAAGAAGCAGAATGCTGTGGCAATCGGAGGAGCAAAATGAAAAACAAGAAGAATGCGAATGAGACCGTCCTCGTGGCGGATAAGAAGAAGAAAGGCAAGATAGACAGCTCAAACTTCCTGCTCTTCATCACGATCTGTCTCTTCCTTGTCATGTACATCTTCGGATGTCTGATATATGCGGAAGCTGGTTTCGGCAGGCGGCAGGTCCTGCTGAACATGCTGATCGACAACGCGGGACTGCTCATTGCGGCCTCGGGCATGACGATGGTCATGATTACGGGCGGTATCGACATCTCGGTCGGTTCGGTCATCGGACTGTCCTGCATGATCCTTTCCTACTGCATGGAAAAGAAGGGCTTCAGCGCTTCGTCCTCGGTCGCGATCGTGCTTATCCTGGGAATCCTGTTCGGCATCTTCCAGGGCTGGCTCATCTCCTACATGGAGCTGCAGCCGTTCATCATCACGCTCGCCGGCCTCTTTGGCTGCCGTGGCCTTACCGCCATGCTCAGCACCGAGCAGATCGCAATCACCGATGCGAATGCAGGGGGCCGGGCGTTCTTAGCTGTAGCCAATAAGAACATCTACTTCCGTACCGGTACTGATGAGAATCCGGGAATCGAGATTATAGACTGGCTCTTGGGGGCGACGCAGAACAAACGCGGTGTCATGAAGTATCCGTTCGTCCATCCCAGCGTCCTGATTGCGCTTGCGGTGGTCGTGATAATCTGGTTCGTGCTCAAGTACACCAAGTTTGGCCGTAACCTCTATGCGATCGGAGGCAACGAGCAGTCCGCCCTCTTGATGGGAATCAACGTGAAGCGGAACAAGTTCGTCGCGTATGTAATCGAAGGCTTCATGGCTGCCCTCGCAGGAACGGTCTTCTGCCTGAACACGACTTCGGGCTTCGTTGAGCAGGCCCGTGGCTTTGAGATGGAGGCCATTTCTTCCGCCGTCATCGGAGGCACCATGCTCACCGGAGGTGTGGGAAGCATCGTGGGAACCTTCTTTGGAGTCCTGATAAAGGCGACGATAGAAACCCTTATCCGCAGCCAGGGAACGCTTTCTTCATGGTGGAACAAGATAGTCCTTTCGATTATCCTCTGCTTCTTCATCGTGCTCCAGAGCGTGTTCATAATCATCAAGAACCGGAAGAAGAACTGATTCTTCCAGGGGGGGATCGGGCCGGGTTGCTATGTAGCAATCCGGCCCTTTTTGCGTTATACTTGCTTCAAACCACATATTTCGTAAGGAGGCTTATATGCCATTCATTGATTCCAAGATCACGGTTCCTGTTGCGGCTGACAAGAAAGAGGCCATCAAGTCAAAGCTGGGAAAGGCCATCTCCCTGATGAACAAGGGCGAGTCCTACCTGATGGTGGGAATAGACGATGAGTACGACCTCTGGATGGCCGGGAAGAAGCTGGAGAAGGGGGCGTTCATCTCCGTCTCGGTGTTTGGAAGCGTGTCTGCGGACAATGCCGACAAGATGACGGCGGAAATCTGCCGCATCATGAACGACGAGCTGGGCATTCCTGCCGACAAGGTCTACGTCAAGTATCAGGGGGTGTCCGACTGGGGCTGGAACGGAAGGAACTTCTAGGCGAGCAAGCGGTCAAGAGCGGTCGCTACCACTTCCCCGGAGCGGTCGTTCGGAGTGACCGGAGCGGTCGTTCGGGGTGACCGGAGCGGCCGTTCGGGGTGACCGGAGCGGCCGTTCGGGGTGACCGGAGCGGCCGTTCGGCATGACCGGAGCGGTCGCTCCGGTCCTTAAAACCGACTGGTATGTGGAGCCGCTAGAACTTGAAGCCCTTGGGCAGGGAGAATCCCTTGGGGAGCTTCATCGAGGACAGGTCCGGCATGCCGCCTGCCATGTCCCCCATGCCGCCCATGGCACCGAGCTGGTTCATCATCTTGGCCTGCGCCCCCCGGCCCCGGGTCAGCTTCTTCATCGTGAGCTTGGTCTTCTCGAACTGCTTGAGCAGCTTGTTCACGTCCTGCACGGTGGTGCCGCTGCCCTTGGCAATCCTCTTGCGGCGGCTGGGGCCTATGATCAGGTGGTTGGCCCGCTCCTTGGCCGTCATGCTCTGGATGATTGCCTCCTGCTTCTTGAGCCCCGCCTTGTTTAGCTGGTCCTCGCTTATCTGGCCTGCCAGTCCCGGAATCATGTCCAGAATCTGCTGCATGCTGCCCATCTTCTTGACGGACTGCAGCTGGTCCAGCATGTCCTGCAGGGTGAACTCGTTGCGGGCCATCTTCTTCTGCATCTTGAGGGCCTCTTCCTGGTCCACGGTCTCCTGCGCCTTTTCGACGAGCGAGACGACGTCCCCCATGCCCAGGATGCGGCTGGCGATGCGGTCGGGGTGGAAGGGCTCCAGGTCCTCGGTCTTTTCGCCCGTACCGATGAAGAGGATGGGCTTGCCGGTTATCGTCTTGAGCGAGAGGGCGGCACCGCCACGCGCGTCGGAGTCGAACTTGGTCAGGATGACGCCGGTCAGGCCCAGCTGCTCGTCAAATGACTTTGCGATGTCTACGGCGTTCTGGCCGGTCATTGCGTCGGCGACGAGGACGGTCTCGATGGGGTCCACGACCTTCTTTATCTGGACAAGCTCGGCCATCATATCGCTGTCTATCTGGAGGCGGCCGGCGGTATCGATTATCACGGTGTCGTAGCCGTTCTTCTTGGCATGGCTGAGCGAGTTCTTGGCGACCTTCACCGCGTCGGCGGCTGTCGCACCCTCCTCCTTGTAGACCGGCACGCCGATCTTCTCTCCCAGCACCGACAGCTGCTCCACGGCGGCCGGACGGACCAGGTCACAGGCGACCAGGAGCGGGCGGCGGCCCTCCTTCTGCAGGCGGTAGGCCAGCTTGTGGGCGGCGGTCGTCTTACCGGCTCCCTGGAGTCCGAGCATCAGGATGACGGACTGGGTGTCCGGCCCCTTGAGGGTGAAGTCCGTCTTGCTGTCGCCAAGCATGGAAACGAGCTTGTCGTGGATGATCTTGACGAACTGCTGGCCTGGGTCGACGGACTTGAGTACCTTGTCGCCCTTGGCTTCCTCCACGGTGGAGTTGACGAAGCGGCGGACCACCCGCAGGTTTACGTCGGCTTCGAGCAGGGCCATCTTGATTTGCTCGACGGTTTCCTCTATGTTCTTCTCTGTAATCTTGGACTTGCCGCTAAGCGTGCGGACGATGTCGCTGAATGTTCCGGTAAGTTTCTCTAGCATACGGGGATTTTAGCAAAAAAGCCCGCTTCTTGCAAGGTCACGTGGCGGGGAAGGGGGGGACAGGCGTTGAGTTGCCGGCGAAGCTTCTCGACATCGGCGGGGAACACAACACGGAGCTTCACAAAAAGTGCAAGGCATTGTATGATTGAGGCAAGAAGAATCTGAGGGCAAAGCAGCCTGTCAGGGGTCTGCCGGGGAATACGCTCAAGAACAGAAGGTACGATGATGAATGCGGAATGGTCAGAGAAAAACAAAAAAATGCAGGCATTGCTTGCAAAGGAAGCAAGCTTTGCCGAAGGAATAGAAGTCCTTCTTGCATTGCGGAATGATTTGTTCGAGCAGATTACGTCCATCGTAAAGACGTTTCCGGCCGATGCCTTTTACCAGATGCCGTTTGGACCGGGCGACGGAAACCACCATGCGACGATTGCATGGTCGCTCTGGCATATGTTCCGCATAGAGGACATTGTGGCGCATACGCTGATTTTGAAGGACAGGCAGGTTTTTCTTGAAAACGGCTGGCAGACGAAAACAAAAAGCCCGATT
>CAMJAJ010000071.1 GCA_946403565.1 uncultured Treponema sp.
CCACCTTGCTGGCCCCCAGGCAGCTGCCGATTATGGCCGCGCTGAAGTCGCTTCCGTTGCGGCCCAGGAGGCCCATCTGGTCCTTGCAGCCCGTGCCGCCCGTCCAGGTGCAGATGAAGCCGGGGAAGAGGAGGATCCGGGCCGCCCCTCCGGCGTTATCGCGGTAACCGGAGAAGGCGTCGGCGCAGCGGATGTAGTCCGGGTCGCCCTCCTTCTGGTCGCCGGTCGTATAGATGAACTTGCGGGAATCGAGCAGGACGACGCTCTGCCCTTCGGCACGGAGCACGGCCTCCACGATGGGGCTGCTCATCTGCTCGCCCATGCCCATGATGCGGCAGTGGGCGCTCGTGGAACATTCGCCCAGGGTCACCAGGGCGGAAAGCAGCTTGTCCAGCCTGGCAAGCCGCTTGTCTATCGCATCCTTCACGGCGTCAGCGTCGAACGCAGGGAGGCTGCCCTTTATCTCCGCGCAGATGGACAGGTGCGTGCTCCTGATTTCCTCAACGAATTCGGCCGGCTGTCCGCCCGCCACGCAGGAGTCTATGGCTGCCTGGAGCTTGTTAGAAATGCCTGCAACCGCGCTCACCACCACGGAAATGCGGGAGTCCTTCGCGCGGGAGACCATGATGGCCACGCTGTCCAATATACGGCGGGCGGAACCCATGCTGGTTCCACCGAATTTGAGTGTAATCATACAGAAGAGTATAGGGTATCTCTAAAAACTGTGCAAGCCCCGGCATGGGGGCTTGGTGAGCGGCCTAAGTCGCTACAATACCGCGACTTAGGGCATGGCGGGCAGGGCCAGTTCCCCGACCGGCAGGGATGGCCCCGGCCTCCGTTTCGGAGGCATCCTCTAAAAACCGCTCTAAGCGAGCTTTTAGAGGTGACCATAAGCGATTTTTTCGATGTGTCCTATTCTTCGACCCGGACAGTGACCTCGCCAACGCCCTTCGCGGTGATGACCGCCGTCCCTTCGGAGATGCCCGTCACCACGCCCTGCGAGTTCACCTTGGCGACGCTCGTATCGGAGCTGGTCCACTTCGTTCCGGCCGGGGCAAAGAGGCTGATCTTGCTGCCCACATCGAGGATGACCCCCATGCCGGTGGATGCCGGGCTGCCAGAGGCACGGGCCGGGCTTTCGAAATCGTCGAAATCGTCCTGCGCGGGGCCATCCCACTCGCAGACAAAGCCGTAGTTCTTGAGGTTGGACGCCCTTCCGGACGGCTTATCGCCATTCACGTCCTTCCACCGTCCGGTGCTCTTATACATCATCACGGCGTTGCAGTTGCCGACCGTGCTGTCATCAGGCGCACCGGGATCCCAGTTTGTGTATGAAAACTTCTCACCCGTCACCCAGGTGAAATGCCTTGACTTGGCCTTGCAGCCGCCAATCCAATACTGCTTCCGTGAGCCTGATTCTATCAAGGTGCTGACGGCCTTCTGCTCCGCACGCGAGCTGATGGTGACAAGATGGCCTCCCTGCTCCTCGCAAAAGCGTTTCGCATCCGACCATGACAGGTCCGACTCATATATGGCATAGCTGTGCCCGTTATGGCTCGTCGTCTGCACCGGTTGGGCAAATGCCCCCGACGCCGTGCCCACGGCCATCACGGCAGCCAGCGCCAGCGCCCTCATCAGAGATTTCTCCATACAATCCTCCTTACCCTGGCCCCGCCAGGGTCGTTCTGCCCAGTATAGCAGAGGCGGATTCAAAAGTCCAGACGGGAACACCTGATGGATTTCGGACGGGACCTTTTGACGGGCTGCCGGCAGGCTTCCAGGGGCAATCGGGTACATTGACAGAGGACACCAGAGGTTATATCATAAGGGCATTGGAGTGGCGCAGGAACGCTTGCCGCCGCACACAGAGCAGTCAAAAGGAGGAAGGACGGCGTATGAAAGTTTTGGTGATAGGCGGTGCGGGATACATCGGCAGCCACGTAGTAAAGGAGCTCATGGCGAAAGGCCACGAGGTGACCGTCTTTGACAACCTGTCCAGCGGGCTCGTTCAAAACCTGTTCCCTGAAAACGATTTCATTGCGGGCGACATCATGCACGTCGAGGACCTGGACGAGGCCTTCGAGCAGGGCTTCGACGCCTTCATCCACCTGGCGGCGTTCAAGGCCGCGGGCGAGTCCATGATAAAGCCCGAGAAGTACTCCTTCAACAACATCAACGGAACCATAAACATCCTGAACTCTGCCGTCGCCCACCGCTGCCTGAACATGGTGTTCTCCTCCAGCGCGGCGGTGTTCGGCGAGCCAAAGTACCAGCCGCTTGACGAGAAGCACCCGAAGAACCCGGAGAACTACTACGGCTTCACCAAGCTCAAGATCGAGGAGTTCATGGGCTGGTATGAAAAGCTCAAGGGCCTGCGCTTCGCCGCACTCCGCTACTTCAACGCGGCGGGCTACGACCCCGAGGGGGTCCTCTACGGTCTGGAGCGCAACCCCGCGAACCTGCTGCCCGTCATGATGGAGGTGGCCGTCGGAAAGCGGAGCAAGATAGAGATTTTCGGAAACGACTACCAGACCCGCGACGGCACCTGCATACGCGACTACATCCACGTCTCCGACCTTGCGACGGCGCACGTGCTCGCGCTTGAATACATCAAGGACAAGAAGAAGAGCCTGACGCTCAACCTGGGGACGGGCAACGGAATCACCGTGACCGAGATGCTGGAGGCAACCCGCCGCATAACCGGCAAGGAGATAAAGGCGGAGTACGTGGGTCGCCGGGCCGGGGATCCCGCACAGCTCACCGCCTCGTCGGAGCTTGCCCGCAAGGTCCTGGGCTGGGAGCCGAAGTACTCCGACGTGGACAGCCTGATCGGGTCCACCTGGGAGGCTTACAAGAAGTTCTACAGGAACTCCCCCAGCATACTGAAAAACCTGTAAAAGGGAAGCACGGAAACGCAGGCTCCGTTCGAGACGAGGGGCTTTGCCCGGAGCCGGTTCCGTTCGGAAGTTCAAGAAGCGCATAGGAGGAACGTATGCCGCACATTACGATTCAGCTGTACCCCGGCCGCGACGAGGCCACAAAGAAGAGGCTCGCAGACGCTATCCTTGAGGCGGCATCCAAGGAGCTTGCCCGCGAAAAGTCACACTTTTCCGTCAGCATCGTGGACGTGCCGAAGGACGAATGGAAGGAAACGGTCTACGACAAGGTCCTCACGGACAAGAACACAATCATCCAGCCGGGCTATACGATGTAGCCGGGACGGTTTCTCGAGGCAGTTTCAAAAGTCCGCAGGACTTTAGTCCTGCTTGGACTTTTGAAACAGGCTCTCTCATATGCAGTAATCGAAACCGACGAACTCCGTGTTCTTCGTTGCCAGTTCCTTGAGGGAAACGGAGTCCACGTATGAGTTCACGGTCGTCTCGAAGTTCTTCCAGAAGCTCCTGCTTCCTTCCGAAACGACCGTGTTGTTTTCCAAGGGGGCCTGGGGGGAAAGATTTCCTTCTATGCTGCGGAGGATTTCCCCGATGGTGTAGTCCTCCGCCGGCTTGGAAAGCCGGTAGCCGCCGTTGCTTCCCCGCGAGCCCACCACAAGCCCTGCCTTCCCAAGCTGTATCAGAATCTGCTCCAAGTACTTCACCGAAAGGTTCCGCCGGTGCGACAGGAGCTTGAGCGGGACGAACTTCTGCTCCGTCGTTTCTGCCAGGTCCTCCATGACCAGGAGGGCGTACTGTCCTCGTGCCGAAATCTTATACATATCTCATTGCCTCCCCTTAAATGCATCGCAAATCTGCCCGAGCGCCCGTTCCAGAATGGCACGGGGCGTCGCGACGTTTATCCGCTGGAACTTTTTTCCTTCCTGCCCGAACATCGTCCCCCGGTCAAGCCACACCTTTGCGCCGTTCAGCACGAGCCTGGAAATCTCCCCGTCGGACAGGTCCTCAAAGGCATTGAAGTCAAGCCACACAAGGTAGGTTCCCTCAGGCCGATGGACCTGGATCTTGGGGCAGTGCTCCCGCACGAAGCGTTCCGTGAACAGGATGTTCTGCCAGATGTATTCCTTCACGCTGTCGAACCACTCCCCTCCCCCGGCATACGCGGCGGTCGCGGCGGCAATCCCCATCAGGCTCGGCTCGTCATAGCCGGTGCTGTCTATGGCCGCCTGCAGCCGGTCGCGGAGCCCGGCGTTCCGGACGATTATATTGGAGAACTGCAGGCCCGCGAGGTTGAACGTCTTGCTCGGAGACGTACAGATGATGGAGCTATCCGCAGCCTGCTCAGACAGGTTCGCATATACCGTATGGCGGTTCTCGCCGAAGGTTATGTCCGAATGTATTTCATCCGACACCACAAGCACCCCGTGCTTGAGGCAGATGCCGCTGACCGCCTCCAGTTCCTGCCGCGTCCAGACCCGGCCACCGGGGTTGTGGGGAGAACACAGGATGAACAGGCCGACATGCTCCTCCACAATCTTCCTTTCAAAGTCCGCAAAGTCAATTTCGTAGCGTCCGTCCTTGAACACAAGGGAATTGCTCACGACCCGCCGGCCCTGCGACCGTATCACGTTGAAGAACGGATAGTAGACGGGGGTCTGGATAAGGACGGCATCCCCCTCCTTGGTGAAGGCCCGTATCGCCGAGGCAATGGCAAAGACGACCCCGGGGGTATTTATGATTTCCTCGTCCCGTATGGCGAATCCGTGGCGCGTCCTGAACCAGGCCTTTACGGCATCATAGTAGCGGGAGTCGGGACGGCTGTATCCGAAGATTCCGTGGGCTGCCCGTTCCGCAAGCGCCTCCTGAATGCACGGCGCGGTCGGAAAGTCCATGTCGGCGACCCAGAGGCTTATTGCGTCGAGCGGCTTGTTCCGTTTCTCCGCAAGGTCATACTTTATTGCGAACGTACCCGTCCTGTCCGTCAGCTTGTCAAAATCATATTCCATTCTACATGCTCCATATATACCAAACAATCCCGCGGGCCGGCTTCCAAGGGGCCAGCCTCAAAAGAGCGTTTCGCCACAATGCCACGCACACGAGCGCATTGCAGGGCAGCTTCAAAAGGCGTCTGGGCTTTTGGAAGCTGCCGGCAACGCTTTCTTCTCCGGATATCCTATTGACTTACTAGGTAAAAATACTATACCATACATTGCCTACTAAATCAATAGGCTTTTATCATTTATCCATCTTTTTTTAAGGAGCGTTTTATGAAGAAGGTCATCATTTCTGCCGTCCTGGTCCTGCTCGGCGTGCTCGTCGCGATTGCGCCATACAGCTTTGCAAAGGTCTGCGAGCTCGGTGAGAAAGTCATGAAGTGCCACTGGACCGCCAGGGCGGAACTGTTCACCGGCCTGGCAATCGCCCTGCTTGCCTTGCTGCGCCTCCCTGCAAAATCCGACGGGCTGCTGCTTGGACTGAACGCCGGCATCCTGGTGAACTCGGCGGGAGTCATCCTCTTTCCGTACGCCCTCATCGGCGTCTGCGGTATGGCAAAGATGCACTGCCACGCAGTCACCAGGCCGGTACTCCTCGTGCTGGGAATCCTGCTGCTGCTGACGGCCGCCATAGATGTCCTCCTGCTCCTGAAGGGCAGGGCCTCCGCCCGGAAAAACTGACGGAGGTCGCCATGGCACAGTCCCTGTCACTGAGGACGCTCGCGGCGAAGAACATCCGCCGCAAGCCCGCACGCACCTTTGCCCTGCTCGCGCTCGTCACGGTCTCCGCCGCAGTCCTCTTCGGCAGCTTCATGCTGTCGTCAAGCCTCCGGCAAGGCATCACCGGTATGAAGGAGCGCATAGGCGCGGACCTGATGATCGTACCGGAAGGCTGCGGAAGCGGCTTTGAAGGCGTGCTCCTCTCGGGAGAGCCGAGCTACTTCTATATGGACAAGTCCATCGAGGACACGGTGCGCGGGCTGGAAGGTGTCCGTGCCGTAACAAGCCAGTTCTACCTCACCAGCCTGAGCGAGAGCTGCTGCGACTTTCCCGTGCAGATAATCGGATTTGACCCGGAGAGCGACTTCCTCGTGAAGCCCTGGGTGCGGAACTACAGCACGGGCGGAGAAGCAGTCTTCGCAGGCAGCAACGTCACGGTGAAAAACGGGTGCATCTCCTTCTTTGCCAAGAAGCACGACATCGGCGCACGGCTTGCCAAAAGCGGAACGGGGATGGACAACGCGGTGTTCACCGACCTCGCGGTGATACGGAAGATATTCGAGGACGCAAGCGAACGGGGCTTCTGCTTTCTTTCTGACGGGAACGTGGACCAGAAGACCAGCGCGATATTCGTCCGCCTGGAAGACAGGTCAAAGGCGGACACAACCGCGCTCAGGATACGGCAGGCGGTTGACGGAGTGCAGGTCATACAGCAGGGAAAGTTCATCAGGACCTTCGTGGACAAGATGGACTCGTTCGTGTTCTTCCTCTCCATGATGAGCATCCTCTTCCTGCTGGTCACGGTGCTCGCCATAGCGCTGACCTTCTCGCTCACCATGTACGAGCGCAGGCGGGAGTTTTCCATCCTGCGGGTGCTTGGCGCAAGCCGCCACGACATAAGCCGGGTCATCCTGTACGAGGCATTTTTCCTGGGAAGCAGCGGAGCCGTATGCGGCGTGTTCATCGCCGCGCTCCTCCTGCTTCCGTTCAGCATCCTCATAGCGCAGAAAATCGCCATGCCTTTCTGCGTGCCGGCCGTATGGCAGCTGCTCCTCTTTGCAGCGGCGGCCTTCATCATGATGACGGCGGCATGCGTGCTGAGCGCACTGCACACCGCCGTTCAAA
Organism: uncultured Treponema sp.; assembly: GCA_946403565.1. Next base: position 6,734 of record CAMJAJ010000071.1, read on the forward strand.
TCGCGGGATTAAAAATCAACGTGGAGGAAAGCTAGCCCTCGTTCAGGGCCTGCGCCAGATCCCTGATAAGGTCATCGGCATTCTCGATGCCGACCGAAAGCCGCA
>CAMJAJ010000072.1 GCA_946403565.1 uncultured Treponema sp.
TTCGGCTCGGACTGGAGGCCAGCTCCAGTGACCCCGGTGTCAGCGGCCTCGGACTCGACCACAAGGGAGAAGTCCGGCTTCTTGGCGCCGCAGATGGGGCAGACCCAGCTGTCGTCGATCGCCTCGAAGGGCGTTCCCGGCGCTATCTCCAGCTCGTCATCGCCCAGCTCGGGATCGTACACATAGCCGCATATATTACATCTGTATTTTTCCATAAAATGATACCTGCCAGCATAATAGCACTCGACGGGAGATTTTACAAGGCCGGATTGCAATATTGATTCCTGCTGCGCTTACAGGGTATAGTGGACGGTATGGAAGATACATACGACATCGTGATAATCGGGGCGGGCCCCGCGGGAATGGAGGCCGCCATAACGGCGAAGATACGGAACAAGAGCGTCCTGCTGGTCGGAAACGGCGGGGGCAGCAGCAAGGTGGGCAAGGCCCAGCAGGTGCTGAACTACCTGGGGCTCCCGGCGATAGGCGGCGAGGAGATGCAGGGGCGCTTCATGGCCCACCTGGAGCAGATGGGGCTGTCGATACGGGCGGGAAAGGTCGCCGGCGCATACCCGATGGGAACGTCCTTCTCCCTGCAGGTGGACGAGGACATCATCCAGGCCCGCGCCCTGATCCTGGCCTGCGGGGTGAACTTCGGAACGCCCCTGCCCGGCGAGGCGGAATTCCTGGGCCGGGGCGTAAGCTACTGCGCCACCTGCGACGCCGCCCTCTACAAGGGGAAGAGCGCGATAGTCGTCGCCTGGTCCCGGGACGAAGAGAAGGAGGCGGCCTTCCTTGCGGAAAGGGCGGCGAAGGTCCTGTACCTGCCCCAGTACAAGGGCGAGGTCTCCTTTACGGCGGGAAACATAGAGGTCATAGAGGACAGGCCCCGGTCCGTGGAGGGGAAAATGAAGGCGGAACGCCTGGTCTGCGAAAAAGGCAGCTACGGCGCGGACGGCATCTTCTTCCTGCGGGAGGCCGTCGCCCCGGACCGCCTGATTCCCGGCCTGGAGATGGACGGCAGGCACGTCAAGGTGGACAGGCAGATGGCGACAAGCGTGAAGGGCTGCTTCGCCTGCGGAGACATAACCGGCACGCCCTACCAGTACATCAAGGCAGCCGGCGAGGGCAACGTGGCCGCGCTTTCCGCCGTGAACTGGCTTTCCCAGCCGTCGGGCAACTAGGGCACGCGACAGGAGCTGCCCCCCCTCCATACAGGGCATATCCCGCCCCTGCGGAAGGGGCGGAGACAAAAAAAGAGGGCGGCATGTGAAGCACATGGCCGCCCTCAATTATCACTGCCCTGCCCTCGGGCAGGTTCAATCAATTAAAAATCCGTATAGTCAATCGCAACGCCGGACAGGTTGTAGTTGCCACCACCGGTGAACGGAGCGAAAACCCTCTGGAAGAAGGTTGACCTCTGGTCAACGACAACGTTCACGACATCGTCACAGTCGGGATACTTCTTCTGGGCGGCCTCAAGCAGCTTCATATAGCCGTTCTCCGTGTTGATTCCTTCAATGGAAACGCGGCCAAGAATCCTATACTTGGTGCTGTCAGCAGGGAAATCCGTGCTGTCCCAATCAGGACGAACAAACGTACAGGACGCAAAGAGTCCAACCACACAAGCCAAGGCAGCGGCAACCAGCCACTTGACATTCATTTTTTTCATCTATCCATCTCCCTAAGAGTTATCAACCTTTCACAGGCTATACACAAATTAGCACACAAGTGTGCCTCTGTCAAGTCCATTCACCAGACCTTTCCATACAAAGCCCGGCACAGGACAATCCACCCCCACCGGAGAGCAGGGTCGGAACGCAGGAAGAAGAAGCCACCCGGGAGGCAGTCCCGCCGAAGGGAAGCCTTCCCCGCCCTACTTCTTCTTTTTCTTGCTGTCCTGGTAGAGGGGATAGACCGTCTCGGCGACACCCGTCAGGTTCTTGATGCGGGCATCGTTGGACGGGTGGGTGGAAAGGATCTGCGGAACCGAGCCACCACCCGCCTTGTTCATCTTTTCCCAGACGGTTATGGCCTCGTGGGGGTCGTAGCCCGCCCGCGCCATAAGCTCCGTGCCCATGTTGTCCGCCTCGGTCTCGCACTCGCGGCTGAAGGGCAGGGTAAGGCCCAGCTGGGTCCCGTACACGAGGGCGGTCTGCCCCAGTTCGCCAAGGCCGACAGCCTGCGAGACCACGGAGATTCCCGCATTCTGGAGGGCCTGCTTGCTGGCCTGCTCGCGGCTGTGCTCCTTGAGCGCATGGGAAATCTCGTGTCCCATGACGGCAGCCAGTTCCCCGTCGGTCAGCTGGAGCGTTTCGATGATGCCCGTGTAGACGACAATCTTACCGCCGGGCATGCACCAGGCGTTCACCGTGTCCTCCGTTATGACATTCACCTGCCAGTCCCACTTGAGGGCATCCTCGCGGAACACGCCGGTCTGGGCTATCAGCTTCTTTGCCACAGCCTGCACGCGGTTGTAGACGGCCTTGTCCTTGTTCAGGGTTCCGGCCTTCTGGGCCTCATCGAGCACCTGGGCGTACTGCTCCTTTGCGGCAGTGTCCATCTCCTCGGCGGAAACGAGCATCAGCTGCTCACGGTCGGCCCCGACGCTGCCGCCGGAGGTGGTGCTCTTGCCGAAGAGCTTGCTGAAGAAGCCCTTGGCGGAGACAGGGGCGGCCAGGGCCGCCGTCAAAAGTAAAACATAGGTATATTTCTGTAGTCTCTTCATATCGCTAATATAACAAAAAACGGGAAAAAAAGTAACCGGATGGTGCATCCTCTCCCCCGGCACAGGACGGCGGGGGAGTTTTTGAACGGTGCCGAGGCAGTGTCAAAAGTCGGTCACCTTTGCAGCTGCCTCATGCCCTTTATCAAACCCGTTCGGAAACGAAGTTTCCAAATCGGCCTATTTCTTCGCCGACAGGTAGAGGGGATAGACCGTCTCGGCAACGCCCGACAGGTTCTTGATGCGCGAATCGTTGGACGGGTGGGTAGAAAGGATCTGCGGAACGGAACTGCCGCCCATGGCGTTCATCTTGTTCCAGACGTTCACGGCCTCGTGGGGGTCATACCCCGCCCGCGCCATAAGCTCCGTGCCCATGTTGTCCGCCTCGGTCTCGCACTTGCGGCTGAAGGGCAGCGTAAGTCCGTACTGCACGCCGAGGGCGAGCGCGGTATAGCCCAGGTCACCAAGGCCCGCAATCTCGGCCACGACGGCGACGCCAAGGCTGGAAAGCACCTCCTTGCTTGCCTGCTCGCGGCTGTGCTCCTTGAGCGCGTGGGAAATCTCGTGCCCCATGATGGCCGCAAGCTCCCCGTCGGTCAGATTGAGTTTGTCGATGATGCCCGTGTAGACGACAATCTTGCCACCGGGCATGCACCAGGCGTTCACCGTGTCTTCCTTGATAACGTTCACCTGCCAGTTCCAGCTCAAGGCATCCTCGCGGAACACTCCCACCTGGGCTATCAGGCGGTTGGCGATGTTCCTGACCCTGGCGGTGGTCGCCGCATTGGGATTCAACGAACCATTGGCCTTGGCCTCGGCGAGCACCTCCGCATACGAGGACTCCGCCTGCTGGTTCATCGTGGCCTCGCTGACGAGCATCACCTGAGACCGGTCCGCACCGACGCTGCCTCCTCCCGTCGTGCTCATGCAGGCAGAGAACGCCAGCGACGCAAAAACAAATGCCAGGACATTGAAAAGCTTTTTCATGGCAATAACCTCCTTTATACTCCTCTTAACAACTGAGTATAGTGCAGATTACCGCCGTCTTCAAGGGGGAAAGCAGATGGGGCACGGAGCGACAGCATCTCCCCTTGCCAGAACATCTCGCCGCGTGAAGCTTAAGCATTTGGTCGCGTGAAGCTCAAGCTTCACGTCATCGAACCAACGAGAATATGCAGCCAGCATGTTCAAATACTGGCTACAAATCACGATTTCGCGGTATCCAAATCCCTAGAGGGAACCTCGAAAATGCGATGTCGTAAGTCGCGATATTGTATGCGACTGACCTTGCAAGCAAGGCTCCGACTCGACACACTCTCTAAAAATTGCGTACCACGCAATTTTTAGAGATGCCTTAGAACTGGGCTTGACCAGTTTTTAGAGATGCCCTAAAATTCGGGACATGGGCGTATTTGACATAGCTCTCATCATCGCGGCGGTCCTCCTCTTTTCCGTCGGCATAATCGGCTGCGTGGTCCCGGGCCTGCCGGGAGTACCCCTCTGCTGGGGCGGCCTCCTCATCGGGCACTTCATCCACTCCAAGTCCCCGGTGACGATCACCGTCCTCATCATCGCGGGGCTGGCATGCGTAGCCGTGGAGGTCGTGAACTTCATCGTCCCCTCCTACTTCACCAAGAAGTCGGGCGGCAGCAAGGCGGGCAGCATAGGAAGTATGCTGGGCGTGTTCGCGGGGGTCCTCACCGGGCAGATCCTGCTCATCTTCCTGGGGCCGTTCATTGGCGCGCTCCTGGGCGAGACGATCCACGACGCGAGCGACATGCGCAAGGCCTTCCGTTCCGCCTGCTACTCCTTCCTCGGCTTCATCACGGGAACGGGGCTCAAGCTCGTGGCGGCGGGAAGCCTGCTGGTCGTGTTCGTCAAGTCGCTGTTCTAGGATACGCCCCCCCCAGAGCAGGCCAAAGCAAACCAGCCAGGGCTGCCCCAAACGAGGACGGCCCCCCCCTCGTCAGGGCCGCCCCAACCCACCAGGGCAGTCCCAACCAAGGCAGCCCCCAATCCGCCCCAACTTTTTTCACCATTTTTCCTTCTGACTTTTACATTCCTGCCCACCCTCTCCATATAACCATACAGATCAGAGGTTGCTTCAGAAGCCGCCGTGCGTTTGAAGCAGCCTCAGCACTGACAGAGGATGAACATGAAGGTGTACAGTTTTTCTCCGTTCGGTTACGAGGGCTCCCTCGTAAGCGTGGAGGTTGACCTACGGCGGGGAATTCCCGCCGTTGACATCGTGGGGCTGGCCGACGGGGCCGTGAAGGAATCCAGGGAACGGATGCGGAGCGCCATCCGCAACTGCGGCCTGGACTTCCCGCCCGAGCGGGTCCTGATAAGCCTGGCCCCGGCGGACCTGAAGAAGGAGGGGGCGGCGTTCGACCTCGCCGTGGCGCTGGCCGTCCTGTGCGCGAAGGACCTGGCGGACGGAGGGGGCGCGGACCTGCTGGAAGGCGACATACTCGTGATGGGCGAGCTGGAGCTGAACGGGAGGATCCGCCCGCTCAAGGGCGTGCACGCGGCCGCGGGAACGGCGCGGGACGGGGGCATACGGCGCTGCATCGTGCCGCGGGAGAACGCGGACGAGGCACGGGAAATCGCGGGCATGCAGGTGTTCGGGGCGGAAAACCTGGTGCAGGCATACGAGGCGCTCAAAAAGGAGACGCTGTTCACCGGCAGGCCGCCCCGCCCTTCAGGAGGCATGCCGGACGGCTTTCCTTGCGTAGACCTGGACGGAATCCTGTTCCCGCCGGAGGAGCCGGGCCTTGAGTTTGCGGACATCCAGGGGCAGGCGCTCTTGGTCAGGGGCCTGCAGCTGGCGGCGGCGGGCGGCCACAACGTCCTGGCCTTCGGCCCGCCTGGCTGTGGGAAGACGCTCGCCATGCAGAAGTTCCCCGCCCTGCTGCCCCTGCTCGGCCCGGAGGAATCCCAGCCGGTCACGCGGATCTACTCCATCGCGGGCCTGCTCCGCCAGGACAGCCCGCTCGTCCGCACCGCCCCCTTCCGGCAGCCCCACCAGACCGCCAGCATAGAGGGGGTGTGCGGGGGCGGCCCCCGGCTCACCCCGGGGGAAATCTCGCTCGCCCACAACGGGGTCCTCTTCCTGGACGAGGCGGCGGAGTTCAAGACATCCGTCCTGCAGATGCTGCGGGTCCCGCTGGAAAGCGGCTTCATCACGCTGAGCAGGGCGGGCCGCTCCACGGTCTTTCCCGCCGCCTTCCAGCTCCTGCTGGCGACGAACCCCTGTCCCTGCGGCAACTTCGGCTCCAAGGACAAGATCTGCCTCTGCTCCTCGGCCAGCGTGGCGCAGTACTGGAAGAAGTTCTCCGCCCCCCTCCTGGACCGGATAGACATCCGCGTGCAGGTGGAACGGAAGGAGGCCGCCGCGGCAGGCGGAAAGCTCGTAAGTGGACAGGACGCGGGCGGAAGGGACAGCGACGGGACGGGCGCAGGGGCCAGGACCGGCAGCACGGCAAGCAAGACCGCCAGCACGGCGGAGCTCCGGAAGGGAATCGCCAAGGCGGTGCTCGCGCAGCGCAGGCGGCAGGGCAGCAAGAACGCGCGGCTTTCCCCCGGCGAAATCGCCGAGTTCTGCCCGCTATCCAAGGAGGCGGCGGCCCTGCTCGATGAAACGAGCAAGCGCTACTCCTTCTCGCCCCGGAGCATCTCCAGCTGCATCAAGCTGTCCCGCACGGTGGCGGACATGAAGGGCGAAGACGAGATAGGCGGGGAAAGCATGGCGGAAGCCCTTTCCTACCGACGGGCCGGCGGGCTTGCGGAGGAGCTGGGCATGCTGTAGCGCAGGTTCACCCAAGGCACGAAAGAGCCGGAGCTACAGGCCGGGGCGGCTATAAACCACGGCGGTTAAAGGGCGCTCTAAAAACCGAGGTTTTTCGAGGTGACCTAAAAAGAGAAAGGCCCCCGCGCGATGCAGGGGCCCTCTTCTGCCCTATCCAGGCAGTCCGTTACCGGCTCTGAGACTTGAACTCAGACACCATTGCTGGCAAAAGATTTTGAGTCT
>CAMJAJ010000073.1 GCA_946403565.1 uncultured Treponema sp.
TTCTGGTCCTCCGCACTGTTTTGGCAGTTCCCCCTGCCTTTCGGGCGGTTTTTCCGTCCTTTTTGGCGGATTCCCACCTGCCTGCCGCGGCCCGTTCCGCGTGCCGCCGGGCGTTCTCCGCCATCGTTTCCTTTATGACGGCCACGGCCTCGGATGTCTTTTCCCTCGGGATGTCAGACGGCCAGCCCAGGTTCCTCAGGATGCGCCGGGCGGTACACCGGCTGCAACCGACAAGGGAGGCAAGCTCTGTGACGGGAACGAGGTCAAACTTGAGCTCGCGGTTCCCCTTGCGGCACCGGTCCCTCTTCGCCTCAATGGATGTGGCGTAAAGCCGCCTCATCGCGTCCACGACCTCCTGGCTGCGCCCGATGGAGATGTGACCGCTTATCCCCAGCTCCTTCGCATATCGTATAGCGGTGTTCTTGGAAATTCCGGCCTCCTTAGCCAGACGAGCCATGCTCACGCAGCCTATTGGAATGCGGCCCATCAGGCTGCCTCCGCTATGTCGATGGCCTTCAGTCCAAGATGGAGGGCCACGAGATACTCAAGAAAAGCCCCCCTCGACCGCATCCAGCCGGGAAGCATGCAGATGCCCCCGCACTGCGTGAGGGCCTTGATGTCCTCCCGCATGTAATCCTCCCACTCGGGCGCCCTGCCCGGTGTCCTGGCAAGGCAGTCCTCGGCAAGCGCGTCGCCTATGTCGGCAGGGTTTACGGGGACATGCCCCATCGACTTGAGCTTGTCCGATGCGGCCTTGAACTCCGCCCGCCATTCCTCCTCCGGTCTGCCCGTTATCGGGCCGCTTATGTACACAAGCACGGTATACCCTCCTAGAAAATCATCTTCGTCACGTCCAGAGACTGCTGGAACGACTGCTCAGCCAGCGCGACATCAAGGCGGTTGTTCGCCATGATGCTCGTTATAACCCCGTCAATCCTCCGGCTCGTCTTGGTGAACTGGGGCTTGACGACCTTGATGTTGTCGTTCGGGTCCGTGCGGATGGTGGCGCAGCTCACCATCCAGCGCATCACGGGGTTGTTGTCTATGATGCGCCCCTCGGTCACGGCCTTTTCCCACGCCTTGGACGGCTCCGACATGCTGACGATTCCCTGGTTGAACTCGACCATGTTGAAGCTGTCCGCCAGAGGCGCGATTATCAGGCTGGACAGGTTACGGTCGTAGGCTATCTCCTGTATGTCCCAGGCCTGCGCATCCCTGCGTATGTCCTCGAACATGAAGGAGTAGTCCACGGTCTCCCCCGGCGTGGCGGTTATCCAGCCGTCCTTCACCCACTTTTCAACCAGATAGGTGTCGGTCTTCATCCTCGCCTCTATCATCTCGCGCGGGATGTAGAAGCGGTGCCTTGCGTACTTCCTGCCGTCCGGCAGCAGGAAGTAGAGCGTCCAGGCGGTGAAGTCGGTCGTCTTGGACAGGTCGAGCGCACCCCAGCATTTGAGCCCTGCGAGCTTCTTCTCGCTGAACCGCTTGATGCACCGCCTCCAGTGCGAATCGTCTATCCAGCACTCGGCGTTGTTCACCCACACGTCCATGCGCTTGGTCAGGAACTCCGCCATGCCGGTGCTCTTCTGCCTGGCGTTGGCCAAAGCCTTTCGCAGCTCGTCGGTACTGATGGCCCCGTCTACGTCCAGGTTCGGGTTTGCCTTTATCCAGTTGCGCTCGTTCGCCGGGTCGTCGCCCTTGTCGAGCTCGTACACCACGGCGAGGTATGTATCGTTCTCGTAGCCCCTCGCGCCTTCCAGCATCTTGCAGACGCGCTCGTACTCCTCGTGGCAGGGGTACGAAAGCTCGTGCCCCGCCGTCGTGATGATGAACGTCAGCGGCTGCTCCCGCGCCCCCATGCCGGACTCGATGACGTTCAGAAGCTCATCGGTCTTGTGGGCGTGGTACTCGTCGATGATGGCGCACGACGGGTTCAGTCCGTCCTGCACCTTGCTGCCGGAGCTCAGGGCCTCGAACTTGCCGTCCCCGAAGGTCAGGTTCTGGGCGTGTACCTTCACGAACTGGGAGAGCGTCGCGCTGTAGCGGACGGTGTTCTTCGCGTTCGTGAAGGCAATCTTGGCCTGATCGCGCTTGGTGGCAGCAGAATAGACTTCGCTTCCCGGCTCGCTCACAAGGTCGTACAGTCCCACGCCGGAGGCGAAGAAGGTCTTGCCGTTCTTGCGGGCGACCTGCAGGTATACCCTCCGGAACCTCCGCTTGCCGTTGTCCTTGCGCCTCCAGCCGTAGAGCATGGCAATGACCCACTGCTGCCAGGGCTGAGGCACGAGCTTCTGCCGTGCGAGCTTGCCCTTGGTGTGGACCTGCTCGCAGAAGAAGTCTATCGCCGCACGTGCGTGCCCGTCGTCAAAGCGGTAGGGGAAGCTCCCCTCCTGCTTCTTGAGGTCAGCCAGGTGCCTTTTGGCGGCCAGCTTGACCATCCGGCAGGCTGTGATGCGTCCGGAAACTACGTCGTCAACGTACTGGTTGTAGCTGTAGTCCACGGCCTCCCTCCGCGAGGACGGCGGCCTCGAACTCCTCCTTCCCGCACCATCTGTCCGCATCGTGGAGCAGCCAGGTGCCGAAGCTCCACTGGATGTCGTCCTGCCCCTTCCGCCTGACCTTCACCCGCTCGCCCATACAGATGGCCCGTCCGTTGGTCAGCCACACGGACACGCCCGGCGGGGGCGGGTCGTCCCGTATGCTCCTCCAGCGTATCGCAGTTTCCGCCATCATCCGTTCCCCACGATACGGGCGATGGCCTCGGTGCCGTCCGGCTTCTTGTCGGTGACGTTGCCACGGACGCGGGCGGCGTTCACGGGCGTGTCCCCGAACTGCGCCATGATCTTCTGGTACTCCTGCTCGTACTTGAGGGCAAGGTCCAGGGCGTTCTTGGAGTTGGGGCCGAGGCTGAGCAGGTATTCGGCCACGCCGCCCGCCTTCGCCACAAGCTCGCGGCACTCCTGCGCCTGCTGCCACCAGTAGAAGGCGTGCTCCAGCGTCGGGAGGGTGACGGGCGTGACCATCCGGGCCTTGCACAGGACGGGGACAACCTCGTCCCACAGGGCGCGGGCCTTCCCCGTGACGCTCTCGGGGCAGTCAACGCCGGAAAGCGGCTCCAGGGTGGTGCCCCGGTCGGCATGGCGGCACTTCTGGTAGGTCCCGTCGAGTAGGTGCTGCTCCACGGTCTTCGGCGGTCTTCCCACGGCCTAGACCCTCCCCCCGTTTTTGCACGTGCACACGAAAAAGGGCGCGCGTTGGTCAACGCCCGATTCTGTGATTTTTTTCACCCCCCTATCCCCCTTCGCAAAAAAATTGTTTTCCGCCAGTGTCTTCGCACTGTGGCACCTTCCGCAGAGCGACTGCCAGTTCAGCTGGTCCCAGAAGAGCAGCTCGTCACCCCTGTGCGGCTGTATGTGGTCCACCAGCTCCGCAGGCTTCCCGCACCTCGCGCAGAAGGGGAAGCGGGCAAGGAACTCCCTGCTCTCGCGCCTCCACCGTGCGCTCGCATACAGATGGTGCCAGGCCGTGCTCTTCTTCCTCACCGGAGTGCGCCGCCTTCCCCACGTGGCCTCAAGGCCGATATGCGCCGCACAGAAATGCCTTCCCGGCAGGGCCGTGGCATAGCAGCCGCTCTTGTGGCAGACAGTGGTCTTCATGCTTCCTCCCCGGCGGCCAGAATGTCGATTGTCTCCTGGGAGACAAAATCAACCAGCTTGTCCGCCTTCGTCCTGTAGTCTATGGCGTGCTTGGCCGCCTGCGCCAACACGGACACGTAGTCCTTTGTCACGCAGTAGTTCCAGCCGTACACGTCCCTGCACCTCACGTATCCTCCGGACGGAAGCCGCTTGTACGTCATCGGGCTCGCATACCTGCCCATCACGTACAGCACCGCCTCCATCGCACAATCCTCCAGCTCCTCGGGCGACGGCCTCACCCTGCGCTTGAAGAATTCCCCCCGGCAGCAGCGGCCCGCCACCTCCAGGGCCAGCGTCCACAGCGCCGTCCTCGCATCCTCGTCCCCGTCCTCAAGCCATCTTGCCTGATAGGTCAGGAGCCGTTCGTTGTCCGTGGACGGACTGCCGAAGCGGGGAAGCCTTGCCTTTGGGAAAAGCTCCAGCTCCGGCTGTTCCAGCCCCCGGACCTTGCTGCCCGTGGCTAGGCCCCCTTGGCAAGGTTTTCCCTGAATCCCGCCGACAGGGACGCATCCGGGAAGGGCTCAATCCGCCAGTGTCCGCCATCCTTCACGACGTACCCGCCGCACTTCCGGCAGGCGGAAACCCCGCCCGCCACCTGAAGGCGCTCCCCGCAGATGGGGCAGGTGGGGACCCTCGAAAGCTCAGACAGACCGGAAGCAGACAGGCCGGAAGCGGAAGCCCCGCAATCCGTATGCCCTTTCTTCAGCGCCTCCTGCCAGCCGGATTCAATATCCGTCCAGGTCGTTGCGGCCTTGAAGAAGAGGTTGTTCCGCTCCCCCTCGGGCATATCTTCAAAGCGCCTGCTCCTGCCTCCCTGCGCCATGAAAGGCTTCTGGGAGACATAATCAAAGGCGTATTCCAGGAAGTCCATACCGAGCGACCTTGTAATCAAGGAGGTGGCAAGCTTCTTCATGCCGTTGTTGTCCATGGCAAGGCCGTGGTCCCAGAGGAAGTTGCCGATGGCGGGGACCGTGACAGGCGGCGGCGCTCCAGCCTGGGGCGGCGTTGCGGCGGGCGGCGGAACATCAACATCTTCATTTACATCTTCATCTACATCAACATTGTTTGTTTTTGGTTGTTTTTGGGGGTTGTTTTTGGGTTGTTTTTGAGGTTGTTTTGCGGTTGTTTCGTAGGAGCCCGAGTCCTGCCCCGCAACATCCCCGCCGAGGCCATTTTCAACGTCCGTTTCGGCGGGCTCTTCCATATAATTTGTGGTGTTGTTTTCGGGTTCGGATGCAACGTCATTTTCGGGGCCGTAGGCGGCCTCCTCCTGCGCACAGGCAGGGGCATCTTCCACGGTCTTGCGCTGGGGCTTCGGGGAGGATTTCGGGGCGGACTTTGCGGCGTTCCTGTTCCCGCTGGGCGCACCGCCCGACTTGCGCCCCACGTCCGCATCGATGAATGATTTTATGGCGGTGAACGCGATGTCCGCTATGAAGGGAAGGTTTTCCGGCTCAATGCCGTCAAAGCGGTATGCGTCCACCGCATCGTAAAAGGCGAGCCTCGCCTCGGCATCCGTTATCTTCCTGGCGACCTCGTAAAAGCTCCTGTACTGCGATGCCTTTGAAATCTGCTCCATAAATCCCCTCCTAAACTTCCTCAATATCAATCTGGTGGACGTGCCACATGAGCCGCTTCTTGAGCCTGTACACGTCCGTCCGGACACCCTTCGCGTCCTCCACGTGGAAGCCCCGCTGGTCCCGGTAGGTGAAGTCCGCTATGTACTTCACGGCCCTGAGCCGCTTTCCGTCCGGCCCCTCGCAGGAGGGAATCAGGACGAACGTCACCTGCCGCCTGAGCTCGTGAATCTTCCCCAGGCGTTCCAGCAGGGAAAGGTCGGCCCATCTGGCCGCCTCCCTCCTGCTGTCGAACATGATTCCGCCCAGCTCCGTGCGGACGTTGTGGTACTTGTTCACCGCGCCCCCGGCGGAACGTCACGGAGCGCGGCCAGCCTGCGCAGCGCTCCCTCGCGGATGTTCACCTGCATGTTCCAGTCCGTGCTGCGGTTCTTGCCCTGCCGGACAGTCGCAAGCGCGTTCAACGGACAGCCCATCTCAATCAGGCGGGAATTGGCCCGCTTCACCATGTCCATGTACATGCACTCGGCCGTGGACATGACCTCTGCCGTGATCATACGTCCCCCTTTTCCAGGTAGTTCTCACGCCGCTGGCGGGTGACCTTGGTCACCTTCCCGTTGTGGTAGAACACTTCCGTCACGACCGAGCCGAAGTACAGCCCGTCGGCCAGCCGCACCGACTGACCGTAAAGGCTGTCCGCCTCGGACGGCATTTCCCTGCGCGGCTCCACGCCGGACGGCTCGGGGGACACGGCCTCGCGTCCTCCCTTCTGCCGCATGAAATCGCGCACCACGACGGGGTCGTACAGCGTCAGGCAGCCGCACTTCACGCACGGAATCTTCCACCTGACCACCGTCTGCTTCCCCACGCCCAGCATCGCCGCAACCTCGTCACGGCGCATCCATTTTTCGCCCCTGGCAACTTCCATATCGCCCTCCTAAAACGGAACGTCCTCGGGGAACGCGTCCCCGCCCTGCCCCTGCTGGGGAGGCGGAGGCATGTAGCCGCCCTGCTGTGCCGGTGCGGGCGGCATGTCCTGCCCCTGCGCCGCCTTCTTGAGCGGGTACAGGTTGGAGTATTCCGGGGCGGACTTCTGGGGGACGCACCTCACCCAGCCCGTCGCCCCCTTCCAGCTTTCGTAGGGCCCGCCGAGCGGCGTGTCCCTCGGCATGTGGAAGGCGTCAAGGAACTCCGTCATCTTCTCGTCCCAGCGCACCTGCTCCTTCTCGCCCACATAGGGGCGGTCGTAGAAGGTCATGCTGTTGGGGCGGCAGTGCGGATGCCCCTTCACCTGCACGTACACGGCAAGGTACGGAGTGCCGTTCTTGGTCTGCTCCGGCCTCGCCCCAAGGATGCGGGCCTCGTACTCGCCCGGCTCCAGCTTCTCCGATTCCCTCGGAACGTATCCCTGTCCAAATCCCATTCTCTAATCCTCCGTGGGGCGGTTCCAGTAGTAAACGATTCCCCGC
>CAMJAJ010000074.1 GCA_946403565.1 uncultured Treponema sp.
TTTGTTATGACATTGTTATATAGAAACTATTCAAAGTTGTCAATATCTAACTAGCCGCCTGTCTGGGCTGTTTCCTTTTTGCCGGCTTTGCGCTATATTAGAAGGGAACCCGTATGAAGTTTACCCTTTTGATCATAGACGATGAGAAGAACATCCGCGAGGGCCTTGCCGCCAACTTCGAGATGGAGGACTACAACGTAAAGACCGCCTCCAACGGGGCGGAGGGCCTCAAACTCCTGGAGAAGGGGGACATAGACCTCGTGATAACGGACCTGCGCATGCCCGGTGTTTCCGGCGAGCAGGTGCTTGCCAAGGTCGCCTCGGAGACCCCCGGCATTCCCGTCATAATCCTGACCGGCCACGGCTCCATCGACAGCGCGGTGGATGCGATGCGGCACGGGGCCTACGACTTCCTGACCAAGCCGCTGAACCTGGACCAGCTGGGCATGATCGTCAAGCGGGCCCTGGAAAGCCGCGAGATGAAGGTGCAGCACGAGCAGCTCAAGCAGGAGCTCGCGGACTCCTCCTCGCTGAAGGAGATGATCGGCAAGTCCGCCTCCATGCAGAAGGTGCAGGAGCTGATCCGGAAGGTCGCCCCCAGCCGGGCCAGCGTCCTGATAACCGGAGAAAGCGGCGTGGGCAAGGAGCTGGTCGCCAATGCCGTCCACAAGCTTTCTCCCCGGAAGGACAAGAGCTTCATCAAGGTGCACTGCGCGGCCCTGAGCGAGACCCTGCTGGAAAGCGAGCTCTTCGGGCACGAGAAGGGGGCGTTCACCGGGGCGGAGAAGATGCAGAAGGGGCGGTTCGAGCTGGCCCACGGCGGCACGATTTTCCTTGACGAGATTGGCGAGATAAACCCCAGCGTTCAGATAAAGATTCTCCGCGTCCTGCAGGAGAAGAAGTTCGAGCGGGTGGGCGGCGAGCAGACGATCGAGGTGGACGTGCGGATTGTCGCCGCCACCAACCGGAACCTGGAGGAGGAGGTGCGCGCGGGACGCTTCAGGGAGGACCTCTACTACCGCCTGAACGTCGTGCACATACAGGTGCCGCCGCTGCGTGAGCGGAAGGACGACATCCCCCTCCTCATGTCGAGCTTCCTGAAGGAGTTCAACGAGGAGAACGGCAGGAGCATAACGGGGCTGGACAATAAGGCCAAGGCCGCGATGTTCCGCTACGCCTGGCCGGGCAACATCCGGGAGCTCCGCAACTGCATGGAGAGCGCGGTGGTCATGTGCTCCGACAACGAGATTGGCCTGCAGGACCTGCCCCCCTCCGTTTCCGCGGCGGGGGCGGGGGCGGGCGACAACAGCGTGAGCGTCCCGCTCGGCGTGCCGCTGGACGAAGCCGACCGCCTGGTGATCGAGGCGAACCTGGCCGCCAACAAGGGCAACAGGTCCAAGACGGCCGAAATCCTGGGCATAGGCCGCAAGACCCTGCAGCGCAAGCTTGCCGAGTGGGGGAGCGAGGCTGCCGATGACTGAACGTCGCCGTTTCTGGCGGGAGGGAGGCTTGCATGGCCGGAATGTATGAGAAGCTTGGTGACCTCCTGAACGAGACCCTTGAGGCCGGCCACGTCAAGTTCGTCCACATAGAGCGGGAGGAAGCGCCAGCGGAGGCCGCGGACAGCCAGCAGGCCCAGAATGCCGCGGGGCCGGACCAAGTTGCGGGCGGGCAGGAGGCGGCGGACATACCGCATTCCGACAGCCAGAATGCCGACAGCCGGCAGGCCCTGGATTCCGACCAGCAGAAGGCGGCGGATTACGCCGAATCCTTTTACCAGGCCGAGACCGAGGCGGAACACCGCTACTTCAAGACCAGCCAGGACGGCAATCGGAATCGCTCCGGGACGGGGCGCGCCGGGAACCGCCGCGTCATATACCGGCGGGTTACCCCCGAGCTGGAGAAGGCGTTCTCCCTGCTGGGGCTTGCCAGCACTGCGGGGAAGGAGGACGTGAAGCGGGCCTACAAGGCCAAGCTCCTCTATTACCACCCCGACCGCTATGCGGGCAAGGAGGTCATGGAGAAGGTCGCCAACGACAAGACCCGCGAGGTCGTCAACGCCTACCGCCTCATCATGGAGTTCCTTTCCTAAGAATATTCTTATGTAATCTTGCCTTGCCCCGTCTTGTTCTATAGGACGAGGTACGCTATGAAAAGAGTTGCTGTTCTTGTTTCCTCCCTCGTCCTGCCCCTGCTTGCGGCCGCACAGCTGTCCGCGCAGGCGGTCGGAAACATCGAGATGAAGGTTTCCCAGTCCGTCCCGGGCAAGGAAAGCCCCGTCCGCCTGAGCACGCTTGACGCGCGGGTGGAGGTCATGGGCAATGTCGCCAGCACGACGCTGGACATGACCTTTGTGAACGAAACGGACCGGGTGCTTGAGGGCGAGTTTGAATTCCCGCTCGGCGAGAACGAGTCCATCACCGGCTATGCCCTGGACATAAACGGAAAGATGCGGCCGGGCGTCGTCGTGGAAAAGGACAAGGGGCGGCAGGTCTTCGAGGCCGTCGTCCGTCAGGGAATCGACCCCGGCCTCGTGGAGATGACCGCGGGCAACAACTTTAAGGCGCGGGTCTACCCCCTGCCCGCCAAGGGCAGCCGCCGCGTCCAGGTCACCTACCAGAGCGAGCTGCACCTCTCCGGCGGCAGGACCATCTACTCATTCTCTGCCCTGCCCAAGGGGCGGCTTGACTCGTTCAGCTTCACCATCAACGTGCTGGACCCTTCCTCCCAGACCCTCCAGTCCTCCGGCGACCTGGGGTCCGGCCCCATACGCTTTGACCAGATGTCGTCCGGCCGTACCGCCAGCATCTCCCGGAAGGACTTCACCCTGACGGAGCCAATCCGCTTTGAAGTTCCGGAGCAGGGGGCGGACGGATCCGTCTTTACCCAGGACCTCGGCAAGGACACCTTCTTCTACCATTGCCAGCAGCTTGACTCGGGCACGGTCGCAAAGGCCCTGCCCACGAAGCTCGCCGTCTACTACGACATTTCCGACAGCATGAAGAAGGGCAGCCTGGACAGGGAGATGGAGCTCTTGTCCGCGTACCTTTCCAAGCTGTCTGCCCCCAGCGTGACGCTGGTTCCCTTCTGCAACGAGCTGTACGAGGCCAGGCAGTTCAGCGGCAGCGCGGACAGGATTGTGGCCGACGTGAGGGCCTTCGTGCAGTCCCTCGGCTATGACGGGGCCACGAACCTGGGCTTTGACTTTGCCTCCCAGTTCCCCGCCGACGAGGTGATTGTGTTCACCGATGGAATCGGTAACTGGAACGGCCCGTCTGGACCTGCGAAGGAGCTGGCCGACCGGCGGAACGGTGCGAGGGTATATACCGTGAACTCTTGTGCGAGCGCGAACCACGCATGGCTTGAGCAGACCGCCCAGGCCAACGGCGGCCGCTACGTGAACCTGTCCACGATGGACATGAAGGACGCGGCGGATAGGGAGCGGGCGCTTGCGATGCTGCTGGGCGACCCCCTGCGCCTGATCCATGCCTCCTATGACGCGAACGCGGTCAGTGACGTGTATCCCCTTGACGGCAGCATCGTGGGGAATGACTTCTCCCTTTCCGGCAGGCTCCGCCGCAAGCAGGCCGACGTTACGCTCCAGTTTGGCCACGGTACCACGGTCGAAAAGACCGTCACCGTCCGCGTCAGCGCGGTGGAAGGAATTCCCTCCGGGAACGTCGCCTACCAGTGGGCGGTAAAGAAGATAGCCGCGCTGGGTATTGACTACGATGCGAACAGGAATGAAATCATAGAGACCGCCAAGCTGTATGGTGTCGTGACGGAAGGTACCTCGCTCATCGTGCTGGACAGCGTGCAGGACTACGTGCGCTATGGAATTGTCCCTCCGGAGGAGCTGCGCGCGGAATACGACCGCCTTGTATCGCGTCAGAACACGACCGTGAAGCCCGTCGATCAGGAGCAGAACCGTGAGATACCCCGGGCCGTGTACAGCAAGTTCGAGGAGTTCCGCAGCTGGTGGAACACGAGCGTGGAGGAGTTCCGCCGCAAGAAATCCAAGGCCAAGAAGGAGCCGGGCTTAGGCCGTCCGGTGGAGCCCCGCCAGCCTATCCTCATGGACGACGCCGAGGACGGGGCCGTGCTGATGCAGGCGGAGCCTGAGGTCTATGCCTATGCCGCCGAGGATTCGGTGGAGGAAGTGATGATGGATGCGGCTCCGGCGTTCGGATCCTCCGCCGGCAATGCAGCCCCCGTGCCGACGCGGAGGAGGGCGGGCGGAAGGGCCGCCGCGGTCGAATCCGCACCGGCAGCCGCAGCCATGTCTGCAGACATCGCGACCTCTGGCCGCGAGAAAGGCTCGTCCGCATCGTCGTCCGCCAGGATACAGCTGCAGGCCTGGAGCCCCAACGCAGAGTACCTTTCCGCACTCAAGCGCACCCCGACCGCTGCCATGTTCGCAAAGTACCTGGAGCTGAAGGGACAGTACGCCTCGTCACCCGCGTTCTACATGGAGGTGGCGGACTACTTTGCCGATGAGGGTCTGGAGCGGGAGAGCATGCGTATCCTTTCCAATCTTGCAGAGATGAACCTGGAGAACACCGACATCCTCCGCGCCCTGGGCAACAAGCTCATGGAGCGTGAGGCATACGCCCTGGCCGTTCCCGTGTTTGAAAAGCTCGTGAAGCTGCGCTCGGAGATACCCCAGTTCTACCGTGACCTGGGTATGGCCTACTATTATGCCGGTGAAGAGCAGAAGGCGGTGGACACGCTCTACAGCGTGGCCTACAAGAGCTGGGATGCCCGCTTCGCCGAGGTGCAGCAGATTGCCCTGAACGACATGAACTCGATCATCGCCCGTTCCTCAGGCAAGCTGGACACGCAGGCGATAGACAAGAAGCTCATGCAGAACTTCGACGTTGACGTGCGGGTCGTGCTCACCTGGAACATAGACAGCTGCGACGTGGACCTGTGGGTGACGGACGCGGACGGCGAGAAGTGCTTCTACGGCAACAAGCTCACCGCGAACGGCGGCCGCATGTCCCGCGACTTCACGCAGGGCTACGGGCCGGAGGAATTCTGCATAAAGGTCGCGCCGGGCGGCAAGCTCAAGATCGAGGCCAACTACTTCGGCAACCACCAGCAGAAGCTGCTCCAGCCGGTCACCGTGCAGGCCGAGGTGTACACGAACTTCGGCCGGGCAAACCAGAAGCGGGAGATCCTGACCCTTCAGCTGGATTCGGTCAAGCAGACCTTCTTTATCGGCGACGTGGCCTATTAGGGCGGCGGGAACAGCCTGCGCGAAAAGAGATGCCGGTAAGCCCGCTAGAACAGGCAGGCTTCCAGCATCTCCTTCTTCCTGAGAGCGGAAATCCACGACGCGGGGATGGCATCGTAGCCGTACAGGATTCCCGCAAGTCCGCCGGTCACCGCGCCCACGGTGTCCGTGTCCTCGCCGAGGTTCACGGCGGCCTCCACCGCAGCCCGGAAGGAGTCCGTCGTAAGCAGGCACCAGAGCGCGGCTTCCAGCGTGTCCACGACGAAGCCCGACGAGCGGATGCTGTCCCTTGTCCTGCTTCCTATGGAAGCGAGCGGGGCGAATGTCTTGGACACCTCCCGCACGTTGCCGTTCACCGCGTCTCTGGCAGGCTTCCCCGCGAGCAGGTCCCGCGCGATGTGTATGTAAATGCGGCATGCCTCGCAGGAGATGGCGTGGGCGTGCGTAAGCGATGACACAGCGTCTATCACGCCGTCATCGGCGGATTCCACGAACGCAAGGGGGACAATCCGCATGAGCGAGCCGTTGCCGTTGGAATAGAAATCGTCCATCCCCTTTCCCCGTTTTACGGCCGCATAGCAGGTGTTCCCGATGTCAAACGCCCTGCCGTCCTGCGTGTACTTGCCCGACGAAAGCCACGAGGAGAACTTGTCCATGATGTCCTCAACGTCAACCCGGCCTTTTTCCCGTATGCTGTCGCACAGCGCGAGCGTCATGCTCGTGTCGTCCGTCCACGTCCCCGCCTCCTTGCCGAAGCAGTCGCAGTACAGCATCTCCGTCACCTGCGGATAGGTTCCCCTGTCCTGGAACTGCACCGGCGAGCCGAGCGCGTCCCCCACCGCAACACCGTATACCGCATCACGAAGCTTTGCCACCATAGTTTTACCTCCATATGAATTTGCACCTCAAGGGAACCGTCTTTCCCTTGTGCGTGTCCATAGTATACAGCATCGGGGGCGGGAGTTTGTCGCCAAAACGGCGACAAAGCGAGAGGAAAACTGTGTATAATGAATGTATCTTTGATACAAAATAGTTTCAGCTAAAACAGGAGAAAACTATGAGCAGATACAATGAAAAGAGAGAAAATGAAAACAATTATCATGGAATTATTTTCCATGTTCATACTACGAGCGAACCGCGCTATGGAAAAGCCTTGATTCATGGCGAGTGGAAAGAAGTGACCATGTTTGACGGTTACTTTCAGAATATGCTCTCAGAACACCAAGATATAAAATGCATCGGTATCATTGTCGGCTATTTTGACTTGAAGCCGGATTCCTTTTTTTCTGGAGAAGGAAGAGCTTACGAAGAGGATGCTTCTTGTACAAGATATATTCTGGGACTCGGATACAGCAGGGACTTTTATATTGCGGAAGAAGATGCTTTCCTGACAGAAGATGTCATGAGAGCTTATAAGGAAAAGCAGATTAAGGAGAAGAACACCTTGGATTACAAAAGAATCAAC
>CAMJAJ010000075.1 GCA_946403565.1 uncultured Treponema sp.
CCAGCTGGAAGCGGACGAAGGCTTCGAACTCCTCCTCGTCCATCTCGTTCAGCTCTCGCCTGATGTAGTCGGCGGGGCCGTCCACCGCGACCCGTTTGACCCGCTCCAGCCCGACGAGCCGAGCCAGCCGGTCCGCGTCCTCCAGCCGCACGTAGCCGTACAGGTCCTCCTCGCCGTCGATCGTGTGGAAGTCCTCCGTCAGCCTGCCCTGTGCCAGCAGCTCCTTGATGTGGTGCTGCCTGAAGGCGTAGCTGACCACGCTGTACTCGTTCAGGACGTAGGCGGCCAGGATGTGCCCGCCGGGCCTGGTGACCCGCTTCGCCTCGGAGAAGGCCCTGAGCCGCTCTTCGTCGCCGTGCAGGTGGTAGAGGGGGCCGAACAGGAGCGTGATGTCGAAGCTGCCGTCGGACAGGAAGTGCAGGTCGCGCGCGTCTCCCGGCCAGCAGTTGACGTTCTCGTGGCGGGCCTCCAGCGCGGCCAGGTTCCGCCCCACCAGCTCCACGGCGGTGACGGAGTGGCCCTCCCGTGCCAGGGGGATGGAGTAGGCCCCCGTGCCCGCTCCCAGGTCCAGCAGCTTCACCTTCTGCCCGGCGGGGATGAGCTCGTGGATGTACTTCATGCTCACGCGGAACTCGACCTGCCCGTGCCGTGTCTGAAGGCGGTGGGCCTCGTCGAACTTTCCGTAGTAGCGTTCGAGCGCCGTCATGTTCTGGAATCCCCCTTGCGCAGTCCGTGTCCGGTGTGGCCGTATGGGTGTGCGCCGCCCCATGATAGGATATGTCGCCCGTGCTGTCAACAAAGGGCTTTCTTTTATGGGGGGGCCAATGAACGTTCAATGCCCCCCTGCGGGAATGCGCTTTTTGTTTGGCGCGTCAGTTGCTATCTGCTTTTTCAAGAAAGTGATGATATGGACAAAAGGGGCTCGCCGTGATATTATGGGCAATGCGGTGAGGCCCGGGCCGGATGGTCCCGGGGGCCGCCCTGGAGGAAGATGGAATACTATTGTCTGATGGTGAAGACGCGGGGAGAGGAGATGTTCAAGAAGCGTCTGGAAAAGAACCTCCTCCTTGCGGGCAAGGACATTGACGTCATCTTCTTCAAGAAAAAGCTCCGCACGAACAAGAACGTGGAGTACGAGTCCGCCCTCTTGCCCGGCTACATATTCCTGGGCTGCAAGGAAAAGATAGATGTCGAGACCGTCTGGATTGCGCGGAGGACGGAGGACTTTTACCGCTTCCTCCGTACGAACACCGACATACGCCCCTTGCGCGGTCGGGATTTGGAGTATGTGAACCAACTGCTTGCATTCGGAAAGACCCAGGGCCTGTCCAAGGCCTACTTCAATGAGAACATGCGGATTGTCGTCGTTGACGGGCCGCTCGCAGGATTCTCCGGAAAGATCTACAAGGTGAACCGCCGCCAGCAGCGCGTCACGGTCCTGCTGGAGATGTTCCAGAGCAGCATAAAGTTTGACCTGGGCTACGAGCTGATAAAGCCGGAGCAGGCCCCCCAGCCCAAGTCCTGAGCCGCCCGCCTGCTGTCAGATTTCCACCCGCCTGTTGGGGCGCGGGGGTCGCGATGTAGCGCCGCGTTTCCGCCCGCCTGCGTGACTGCCTTCTGGGGCCGCATGGCCCCTTTCCTTACAGCCCCCTGCTGTTCATCGACTATTCATCGTCCGGGGTCTGCTCGTCGTCCACGACGGGGTGGATTCCCACGCTGCAGTTTTCCACCTCCTCCTTGGGGATGGAGCAGAATATCGAGACGAGCTCCCCGTCCAGCTGGCTGCCGGCCACGCTCTTGATGATGCCTATCGCCTCCTCGTAGCTCTTGCTGGACTTGTAGCTCCTGGTCATCGTTATGGCCGAATAGGTGTCGGCGACCGCGATGAGCCGTGCGCCGAGCGGAATCTGCTCCCCCTTGAGCTTGTGGTAGCCGTTGCCGTCTATCCGTTCGTGGTGGTAGAGGATCCAGTCCAGCATGGAGGAGAAGAAGTTGACGGGCTTGAGGATGTTCAGCGCGATGTCGGGGTGGCGGCGCATGAGAATCCACTCCTCGTCCGTCAGCTTTCCCGGCTTGTTCAGTATGGCCTCGGGAATGCCCAGCTTGCCCACGTCGTGGAAGAGGGCCGCATAGCTCAGCGCGTCCAGGCCCAGCTGCTTCTTCATCGTCATGGGCAGGTAGGAGCGAATCAGGAGTGACAGCTCCTGCACGTGGAGCGAGTGGCCGTTCAGGTTGGGGTCGCGCGCCTCTATGACGCTTATCAGCGACTTGCAGAGCGCCAGGCAGTTCTCCTTCTCCGACCCCGTGAGCTTGTAGATCCAGGCCAGGACGACGGTCACGAAGATGGCCCCGCTGAACAGGATGAAGCCTATCCAGATGGACGGAATCTGCAAGGTGAATATGATCACGTACACGATGGCGAACGTGAGGATCAGCACGAGCACCAGGTAGTCCAGGATCCGCTTGTGCAGGCTGGCGCCCTGGAGCAGCTTCCGGTGGTAGCTGAGGAGCTTGATGGCGCTGTAGACGTTGTAGACCTGCAGCAGTATGCCGAAGGCTATCATCGTCTGTGAAATCAGGAAAGCGATGTCTTTTCCCATCTGGACATCAGACCTTGAATCCGTTTATCACGTCGGCGACCTTCTTGGAGGTCTCGTTGCTCTTCCGGGTGGCGTCCACGACGGCATTGGCGGACTGGCGCATCTTGTCCATGTTCGACTTTGCCTCGTCGGTCTTCTGCTTGGTCTCCACCGCCATGTCCTCCAGGTCCTGCGCGCCGGAGGAAAGCTTCTTGGCCGCGTCCTTTATGTGGGAGGAGGCGGTCGTGATCTCCGCCGTGGTGGAATCCAGCGTGTTCATCGTGGAGAAGATCTTCTCTACCCCGCCGTTCTCCTCCTGCATGCCCTCCTGCACCTCCTTGATGAGGCTGTCGAGCTGCACGATCTTGGTCCCCACCGACTCGAACGAGGCGGCGGACTTCTGGGAGGAGCTGACGATTCCCATGATTGCGCTGGAGATGCCTCCCAGCAGCTTCTTGATCTCGTCGGACTGGGTGGACGAGGTTTCGGCCAGCTGGCGGATTTCGTCCGCGACGACCGCGAATCCCTTTCCTGCGTCGCCCGCATGGGCCGCCTCGATTGCCGCGTTCATGGCCAGGAGGTCGGTCTGCTCCGCGATGGCCGCGATGGCCTCGTTGGCCTCGGTCAGGTTCTCCGACTGCTCGGCAATGTTCTTTATCTGCTCGGAGACCTCCTCCTGGAGCTTGCGGCCCTCGGAGGAATCCTGCACGAGCAGGGCGTACTCGCTGATGATCGTCTCGATGTGTTTGGTGACGGAGCTGATGCTGGCGGAAATCTCCGAGATGGCGGCGGAGGCGTTCTGGATGGCGGTGGACTGCTCCATGATCCGCTTGTCCAGACCCGCAATCTCGCTGTCCACGTTCTGGGCCTCGCTCGTGATGGACTCTATCTTGGACTTCTGGAAGCTGACCTGGAGCGCGATGTCGCCCATGTTCTCGTCCGTGCTGTTCATCTCCTTGATGTGCGTCTTCATCCGGGAGGTGAGCCCCTGCCCGGTCTCGGCAAGGTCGGCGGCCTCGCCCTGCAGCTCCTTCACCATCTCGTTGAGCCTGCCGATGACGTGGTTGCAGTTGACGGCCAGCGACGCGAGCTCGGAGCCGCCTCCCTCGGGGATGCGGGCGGTCAGGTCGGCCTCGCCCTTGGAGATGCTGTCCATCGCCTGGGCGACCGTGCCGATCTTGCCGAAGATGGACGAGGTGAACATCGTGACGATTCCTATGCCGAGCAGGACGAAGGAGATGCCGAGGATCGAGATTATGATGATCTGCATGCGCATGGTGGCGACAAAGCCCTCCATGTCGAAGTCAACGCCGATGAAGCCCACGGTCCTGCCAGCGGAGTTCTTGATGGCCCGGTAGCTGCTGACGATCCAGCCCCAGTCGGCCTGCTTTTCAAGGCCGGAGCAGGTCATGCCCCCGCTCGCGAGCGCGTCCCAGGGCGCCGACCCGTAGCTGGTGATGTCCTCCTCCGTTCCGAGGGGGGAAAAGTTCTCCGTGTCGCTCGGGTCGCAGCTTCCGTCTATGATGTAGCGGGCGGACATGCCGTCCACGACCGGCACCATCGTGTACAGGTATTCGCAGCCGACGGTGTTCGCTATCTCCAGCAGGGCGAGCCGGGTCGTCTCGTAGTAGGGGTCGTCTTCGCTCGGGTTCTTGCAGAAGGCCTCGAATGCGTCGCCGTTTATGACGGAGCCGGCCTTCTCCAGGATCGGGTAGCCTTGGCGGCTGGCCAGGTCCGAGCCGGTCCTGACTATGGCGAGGCAGGAGAACAGTGAGATTATCGTGCAGGAAAGCAGCACGAACAGGCTGAATACCAGTATGAACCGGGCTTTTAACGAAGTCATTCCAAGGCTCCTCTACACTTTGGCGTAATCGCTGGCCTGCGGCAAAGTCCGGGGCTGGGCCGCCGGGGCCTTTGGACAGGCTCCAGTTTCAAAAGCAATCGCCTTCTGAAACTGCTTCCATTATAGCACAAGCTGATTTTTTTTCTAGTAGCAAGTCCTCGGAAAACGGTTTTTTTATGGGGGGCCCCCCAGGCCTCTGCTTTTTTTGGGGGAGCCCCCCAATCCCTTTTTTATATAGGGGAGGGGAAACCTGCTTTCGAAGCGAGGGTTTTCCCTCCCCTACAACCCCTTCCTTTCCCGGCACGACCAAGGGGGAATGAGCATTGCCCCCCCCTTGGAACCCCGGGGGCAGCCGCAAGGGCGAAAAAATACCTTTCCCTCCGGCCCGCATCCGGAATCTCCCCGGTCCGTGCTCGGGAAGGAGAGGGGTCTGGGGAGAGGGAACCCCCGCCTCGGAAGAAGAGGGGGTCTCTCTCCCCGGAAAACCCAGAGAGAAACCGGGGCTTGTCAAGTTTTTTGAGATGCCCTATACTGTGGCTTTAGTATGGAAGATAGTACTAAAGCATGCTTGGTCCTTGCAAATGGACTTGTATTCGAGGGGAGGGGCCTCGGCGCCTCCGGGGTCGTCATCGGGGAGACCGTGTTCACGACGGGGATGAACGGCTACATAGAGACCTTGACCGACCCCAGCTACTACGGTCAGATCGTAACGCAGACCTTCCCCCTGATCGGTAACTACGGCATGATTCCAAAGGACTTCGAGAGCGGGGCCGCCCACGTGTCGGGCTACATCGTCCGCTCCGCCTGCGAGAGCCCGTCCAACTTCCGCTCGGACGGCGACCTGGATACATTCCTTAAGAAGCAGAACGTCATTGGCCTGTGCGGCATAGACACGCGGGAGCTGACCAAGCTCCTGCGCGAGGCCGGGGTCATGAACGGCATGATAATCAGCGGTTCGGGCGACGAGGCCGCCAGGTGCCGCGCCATGCTCGCCAGCGAGGGCGACCGGGCCCGCCTGCTGGAGCGGATACGGGCCTACCGGATTACGGACGCGGTGGAAAGCGTCAGCGCTTCGGCCCGGGCCGTGGAGGAGGACGCCAAGACGGTGTTCACGGAGAGCGCGGCCTACCGCTTTGTGCCGGTGAAGGCCGACGGAACCAAGGTGAACGACATGGACCTGGCCATGCAGGGCGGCCGGGGCAAGAAGGTGGTGCTCTGGGACTTCGGGGCCAAGGCGAACATCCGCCGGGAGCTGCTCAAGCGGGGCCTGTCCGTCACCGTGATGGACGCCTCCGCCGGGGCCGACGAGATCCTGGCCCTCAAGCCGGACGGCCTCATGCTTTCCAACGGGCCGGGAGACCCCGGCGACAACGTGCGCATCATCGCGGAGCTGAAGAAGCTCCTGGCGGCGGGCCTGCCGGTGTTCGGCATCTGCCTGGGCCACCAGATACTCGCCCTCGCGACGGGGGCCAGGACGAGCAAGCTCAAGTACGGGCACCGGGGGGCAAACCAGCCGGTCAAGCAGCTGTCCAGCGGGCGCGTCTACATCACGAGCCAGAACCACGGCTACGCGGTGGAAAACGACAGCCTGCCCGAGGGGGCCGTCCTCAGCTTTGTCAACACGAACGACGGCACCTGCGAGGGCATCACCTACACGAACATCCCCGCGTTCAGCGTGCAGTTCCACCCGGAGGCCTGCTCCGGCCCCTTGGACACGAGCTTCCTCTTTGACGAGTTCGTGAACCTGATAAACGACCACGGCTACTTCCGGCACTTCAAGGCCGAGCACGAGCGCATCGATTCGATCAGCTACTTCGCAGGGACGATACGGGAGACCAAGTCCCGCCTGGGGGCGTAGCAGGCGGCCCGGCGACAGGGTTTGTACCTGCCAGCTACAGGACTTGTAGCTGGACAGTGATAGGTCTTGTAACTGGGCAGCCACAGGACTTGTAACTGAACAGTGACAGGACGTGGTCAAGGCCCTGTTCCAGCCGGAATACGCCCGGATAACCGGATTAGAATATGAGCGTAGACTGGCTAGAAAACGTATGGGGCGGGCCCCCTGCGCGGACGGGGGCGGAGCGTCACGCCTGCGCCGGTTCCGCGGCCAGTGCCTGGATGTCCGCGACGGACAGGCCGGTATACTGGGCTATCTTCTCTGCAGTCAGACCGTCCGCCAGCATGTTCCGGGCAGCCTCCTGCTTGCCAAGTGCTAAGCCGGCGTTCTTGCCTTCCTCATAGCCCTCCTCCCGGCGGTTGCGGTCGTACTCCTCCTG
>CAMJAJ010000076.1 GCA_946403565.1 uncultured Treponema sp.
GAGGCGGACAAGACCGACCCCCTGACGGAGAAGATTGACGGAATTGAAGACCATGATGCCAAGCTTCTGGATGACGACGACTTCTCGGACGCCGAGAACTCCTACGTCGAGATAGACGAGGAGCTGGATGACGATGGAGGTGACTTATGATTAAGAAGCTTGTGAGCGTCGTATTGGCGTTCTTCATGACGGCCACCTTTGTCTTTGGCGTTACTTACAGCTATAAGGACAACATTTATCAGAAGCTTGCGGAGGAGTACGCGGTGAAGGCCGACAAGGCCCTTGACGCCGGCGACTACGACCTTGCGATCGAGTATTCCGAGAAGGCGGAGGAGAATGCCGCCCTTTCGGAGGAGTTCATCAGGAACATGCGGAAGCGCGCGGAGGCGGAGGCCCTGCTCGCAAAGGCCAAGGAGCGGCTGGATTATGCCCGCAAGATTGGTGCAGACGAGAACTATCCGGTCGCCTTCAACGCCGCGTCCGATTACTACGACCAGGCCGAGGAGGCCTTGGACGATGAGGATTACGACAACGCGTCGTACCTGGCGCAGAAGGTGCTCGACACCCTGTCCGGCATAAAGGGCCTGTATGGCCTGCCGAGGTTCTACATCGTCCAGCCGTGGGAAATCACGAGGGACTGTCTGTGGAACATCTCGGGCCGCAGCTACGTCTACAACAACCCCTGGCTCTGGGAGAACCTCTACCGGGCCAACAGGGAGAAGCTGCCTGATCCGGACAACCCCAACTTGATCCTTCCGGGAATGAAGCTGGAGATTCCGTCCATATCGGGTGAGTACCGCAGCGGAACCTACGATCCGAAGCAGACCTACGACACCTACAGTCCGAACTACAGTCACAACAGGTAGTTGAGCCTGTTGCTGGTCGGCTTCAAGCTGCCGGATGCAGTTTGAAGCCGCCGCCTATGATTTTGATCCCGGGGAAGTCCTCTCCGGGGTCATTGTTTTAAATCCCACTTTTATGATATACTTTTCCCCGATATGACGATTGTAGAGCTTGAGAACGTAAGCAAGAAGTACCAGCAGGGCAAGGTGTTCGTCCCTGCGGTGAACGAGATGTCCTTCAAGATAGAGCGGGGGGAGTTCGCGGCCATCTCAGGGCCGTCCGGCTCCGGCAAGTCTACGCTGCTGAACTTGATTGGCCTGATAGACCTGCCCTCCGCGGGCCGCATCGTCATAAACGGCATCGACGTGTACGAGGGCTTTACCCTTCCCGACAACGACAAGCTCCCCTCCGACCTGGACCGGCGGATAACCGGAATCCGTTCGGCAAACCTGGGCTTCATCTTCCAGAACTTCAACCTGATTCCGGTGCTGGACGTGTTTGAGAACGTGGACATGCCGCTGAACCTGCTGGACAAGAAGGGACAGACCCTTTTCAAGAGCAGGAAGGAGCGGGAAGAGTGGATAAACTACCTCATAGAGCGCGTGGGACTGACGGACTGGAAGGCGCACCGGCCGGCCGAGCTTTCCGGCGGTCAGCGCCAGCGGGTCGCGATTGCCCGTGCCCTTGCGACCCAGGCCCCCGTCATACTCGCAGACGAGCCGACCGCGAACCTGGACTCCAAGAACAGCGAGCAGATTCTGCTCCTTATGCAGAAGCTGAACCTGGAGCTTTCCACGACCTTCATCTTTTCCACCCATGACCAGCGCATCGTGAACATGTGCAACCACGTCATCTACATACTCGACGGCCGCGAGGTTGACGAGAAGCACGACGCATAGCCGGGGCATGTTTCTGTCGGCCTGCTTCCCCTCGGCGGGCCTGCCCGCTGGCGGTCTAGAGGTGCCCTGCTGTCAGCTCACGATTCCGTCAGTATCGCCAGCAGCCTGTCGGTGTGCTCCTGCCAGCTGGTCAGCTGGATTCCGCCGCTTGACGGAGCGTTTCCTTCCATAAAGAGGGCCAGCCATTCCTCCAGGGCGGCCGCCAGGTCCTCCGGCTCGTAGCCGGAAAAGTAGAAGGCGTTGTCGCCTGCGATTTCATGGAAAACCGGTATGTCGCGCAGGATCAGGGGCTTGCCGTGGTAGGCCCCCTCGGTTACGGCCATGCCGAATCCTTCCCATTTGCTTGCGACGATGACCGCGTCCGCCGCCCTGTACAGGCCGTCCAGTTCCTCGTCGCCGATGCCCTCCCTGTGCCAGAAGAGCCTCTCGTCATACTGGGGGCTGCCTTCTATCAATGCCGCCGTGCCTTCGGCCTTCCAGCCCTTCTTGCCGACGATATCCAGCCGCAGGTCCAGGCCCTTGGCCGTGAGCAGGTCGAATGCCCGCACCGCCTGGTCATACATCTTGCGCGGCTCCACGGTGCTGACCATGAGCAGGCGGACGGTCCTGGACTTCCTGCGCTCCTGGGCCGGCTTCACCTCCTGACCGCCTGCCCTGGGGCTGGAAAAATCACCGCCGAGCCAGACCCAGTCCAGACGGAGGTCGGGAGAACGCTTGACCTCGGGATGTTCCCCAAGCCAGGCCCGCACGTCGTCTATCGTTGCCTTGGAGTTGCCGACGATTCCCGTGTAGCGGAAGATGACCTTGAGCCAGTTCGTGAAGCGGGGAATCAACAGGTCCGAGCAGGTCTCGGGGAAGCGGATGGGGGTGAGGTCGTGGACGAAGAACCAGATTCGTACCCCCTTTCTGCGGTACAGCTCGTCCAGCCTGTTCCGGTTGGCGACGGTCCCGTCCAGGGAGAGGTCGGGCGAGTAGATGATGTCGCCTGCCTGCGGCTGGATCTGTTGTCCCGTCTCGCACTCAAACAGGCCCTTTCCGTCCTCGTCAAAGTAGAAGGGGACGGTCTTGTAGTCCCCCGCGGCCTCGTAGAGGCGTTTGAGCTCCTCGTTCTCCAGCCGTGGAATTCCCGTCCTGTCTGCGGATGTCCGCTGCGACGTGATGTCAAAGTAGAGGGTCCGCTCCCGATTCCAGTAGCCGATGAAGCGGGAAAGCTCCGCACTGAGGCGTGCTTTCATCCTGTCCCCGGTGCAGGCGGCCAGATGTTCGTCCGCGTTGGAAACAAGGCGGTCCCGGAGCGTCCTGTCTGTCACGACGCGGTGTATCGCCTCCGCCACGACGTGCGGATCGCCTTCGCCCAGCAGGAGGCCGGCTCCGCCCAGGCTTTCCCGCATGCCGTCGGAATCAGAGGCGATGATGGGGAGCCGGTGGCGCATGGCCTCCAGCAGGGGAGGGCGGAAGCCCTCGCGTGCGTCCATGCAGAGGAACAGGTCGGCAAGGCGGTAGTAGGCGGTCTTCTGTTCGTCCGTGCAGACACCGGTGAAAAACACGTCGGCAAGGCCGAGGGCCGCAGGATACGCCTGGAGCGCCCTGCGGTATTCGGCACATTCCGCTCCCTCGCTGACCAGGAAGAGCCTGCTCTTTGGATTGATGCCGCGCTTGTAGCAGTAGAAGGCCGCGATGCTGTCCTCCAGCTTCCTGCTCGGGAGGAGCCCGCCGACGGACAGGATGTTCACAAAGCCGTCGGCCCGGTAGCGGGAAAGCAGGCTGTCAGGAGCCTCTGTATCAGGGGCAGCCGCAGGCACCGCGGACGGACTGAGCAGGGGAAGGATGTGGATGGGGCAGCGGTAGCGCATCTTCTGCAGGTCGGCCCTGCCGGAGGGGCTGGTCGCAAGGCAGAGGGAGGGCAGCAGGTGCAGGGCGCCGGCCTGTTCCAGCCCCTCCCGGGAGCTGCCCGCGCCCTGTGTATCGCCGTAGTCGTCAAAGGTCCGGGGCGGGGGCATGCCGTGCCAGCGCAGGATCTTCCTGCCGTTCAGCCGTTCCAGCGTGCGCAGGAAATCCCAGCGGCAATATACGTGGCAGATGACTATCTCCGCGTCATCGGGAAAATCCGCAATGGGATGTATTTCTGGAATTCCTTTTTCTTTGAGCCGGGGGTCTATTTCCCCGGCATATATCCGGCAGTCGTATCCGGCCGCGGTGAGGCAGCCGTGGATTGCAAGGCAGTCATCTGACCTTTCGTCAGCAAGGCGTATGGCAGGCAGCAGCTGGACAATGCGCTTCACTCCTGTTCGGCCCTTTCCTCGAGCTTGCGGATCCGGCTTTCCAGGGATTGGATTGTCGCCATGTCGCGTTCATGCTGCTTCTTCATGCCCTGCAGGCTTCTGAACATGAGGCGGTTCGCCCGCAGTATGGACTGGTTGAAATTCCGCTGCGACTCGACGGTCCTGAAGAGCAGGAAATGGTTTGCCTTGCGGATGAGGTTCTTGACGAAGAACTTGAGCCCCGTGCACTCCAGGTCAAAGTAATAGTAGATGGACTTTTCCGCGTCCGCACGGTCAAGGCTCCCCTCTATCTTTTCCGCAATGTATTCCGTCGAGGAAAAATAGTCGAAGCACAGCGGCAGCACGGTCTCTTTTTTCCGGCTGTCCGCGCTTTCCTGCAGCTCCTTGTTCAGTGCGTCAAAATCCAGTTCCACCATAGTCTAGCTAGTTGTATCGTATTCTCGGGTCTTTTGCAAGGGCGGCCGGCAGCGTGGGGCCGAAGGCGCTCTGCCTGTCCGAACCCGTCAGCGGGCGTCCTGCCGCCGCCTAGTAGTGCGGGGGCTTCCTGTTGGGGATGTCGCCTTCCAGCAGGTCCGACATCTCCCTGATTTTGCCCGCCATCAGCCGGGCCTCCTCGTGCAGCTTGCCCAGCTCCCCGCCGTTGGCGACCGTCACCTCCTGCAGCTGCTTGAGGAAATCTTCCATATAGGTCAGCTTCATCTCTATCGCCGTAAGCCGGCTTTCCGTCATTCCGTCCTTTTCTTCCGCCATGCCGTCATTATCCCTTTCATGCCGCCTCCTGTCAAGGAGGGGAGGGGAGGGCGGACAGGTGCGGCGTGGGCAGGGGGACTCGGGCGGTGCGGACAGCTGCGTGCCTGTTTGACTTTTTGTTTCTTCCGTGCTACATTCCCCCTGCATGAAATCGAAACAGAACAGACCCCGCGGAGGCGCGGAGCGGCACACCCATTTCATCGGGCTGACGCTGCCGGAAGAACTGGCGGAGACAATCGAGGACTGCCGTTCCTGGATGGAAGGCAGGTATGGCTGCCGGAGCGGGCACGGCACCCCGCCCCACATAACGCTCGTGGCCCCCTTCGCCCTGCCTCCGGACTACGGGGAGGACGATGTGGCCGGATGCTGCGTGACCGCCCTCATGTCCTGCTCGGTGGAAGGAATCTGGCCGCTGGACGTGTGCGTGGACGGCTTCGGCTCCTTTTTGGAGCGCACCCTCTTTGCCCACGTACAGGACAGCGACGGCTGGCAGGGGGCCTACCGGCAGTTCGTCCATGCCTTTGGCGCGGCAATGCCTGGCCTCCTGAAGAAGACGGGCCGCCGATTCTACCCCCACATAAGCATCGCGAACCGCGACATCCCCTCCGGCGCGATGGATGAGGCGCTCGGACATTTTTCCCAGCTGGGGCTGCAGTATAGCTTCCGGGCGGACACCGTGGCGATTTTCACGCGGACCCGGGAAGGCGGCTGGACCGTCGGCCGGGAGATTGACTGGCAGCCCGCCCTGGTACCCACGAACTAACACTCCGCGGCTGGGGCTGCCCCGTCTGTTGGTCCGAACCGTCATCCCGGCAGTCCCATGAAGTACCACCCCCGCTTGCAACAGCCTGTTTTTTTGTGTAGTATTGCCTCCACAATGAACAAATACGCAAAACGATATCTGATTGATGCCTTGGGCGGAATGGCCCAGGGACTGTTCGCCTCCCTTCTGGTGGGCACGATTGTAAAGACGCTCGGCCAGCTCCTGCTCAAGCTGGGGTCAAGCCCCGTCTTCCAGTTCCTTGTCGATGCGGGCAACTTTGCCGGAAGCGCTCCGATTGTCGGTGCGGCCATGGCGGTCGCCATCGGCTATTCGCTCAAGGCCCCGGCCCTCGTGCTTTTCTCGCTCGCCGCCGTCGGTTCCGCGAGCAACCAGCTGGGCGGTGCGGGCGGCCCCCTTTCCGTCCTCGTCATCGCCGTGATAGCCTGCGAGCTTGGCACGCTTGTCAGCAAGAAGACCAAGGTTGACATCCTCGTCACCCCGCTGGTGACCCTGCTCTCCGGCTGCCTGCTTGCCGTCCTGACCGCCAAGTGGATCGGCCTCGGTGCCTCTTCCGTGGGCAACCTGATCATGTGGGCGACCAAGCTGCACCCCTTCGTGATGGGCATCATCGTTTCTGTCGTCGTCGGCATTGTGCTGACCCTGCCGATTTCTTCCGCCGCCATCTGCATGGCGCTCGGACTGACCGGCCTTGCCGGTGGTGCCGCCGTCGCGGGCTGCTCCGCCAACATGGTGGGCTTTGCTGTCCTTTCCTTCCGCGAGAACAAGTGGGGCGGTCTGGTCAGCCAGGGTCTCGGCACCTCCATGCTCCAGATGCCCAACATCGTCAAGAATCCGCGCGTGTGGCTTCCCGCCATCCTCGCCTCCGCGATAACCGGCCCCATCTCCACCTGCCTCTTCAAGCTTGAGATGAACGGTGCGCCGGTCAGCAGCGGCATGGGAACCTGCGGCTTTGTCGGACAGATCGGCATGATTACCGGCTGGTACTCGCCGGTGGAAAGCGCGGTCGCCCAGGGTGCCACGGCCATCACTCCCGGTGTAGTGGAATGGATGGGACTCATCCTAGTAAGCTTCGTCCTCCCCGCCGTTTTGTCCTGGGCCTTCGGCATCTTCTTCCGCAAGATCGGCTGGATAAAGGAAGG
>CAMJAJ010000077.1 GCA_946403565.1 uncultured Treponema sp.
TCGCGGTCCTCAAGCAGCTCGCCGATGCAGAGCACGACCTCAAGGCCCTGCTCCAGGGCGCGGCGGACCTTCTTGTTAATCAGCTCGTCGCTCTCGCCGATCTCATGCCGCCGCTCGCTGTGTCCGAGTATGACAACCTGCACGCCCAGGTCCTTGAGCATCTCGGCGGAAACCTCTCCCGTGTGCGCTCCGTTGGCGGTCGCCGCCATGTCCTGGGAGCCGAGCAGGATGTTGCTTCCCTTGAGCACCTGGCCCACGGCATCAAGGTAGACGAACGGAACACCCACCATGTATTTGTTGGCCTTTCCCTTGAGGGCCGCGACCAGATCCTGAGCAAGCTTCACCGAAGAAGCCTTGTCCAAGTTCATCTTCCAGTTTCCAGCGATATAATGCGTCCTAGACATATCGTTCTCCTATAGAATGTATTTGCCCCGATTTTAACGCAAAGCGAAAGTATTTTCAATAAACCTGTTCGGCCCCTGTCCGGAAACTTCAGATTCCGGACAGGCCCAAGGCTGCGGCCGCTCCCCCCCTGTGCAAGAACGCCCCATCCATGCTATACTCAGGCCATCATGGAAAAACGGGAAAACTTCAAGTCTAGAATCGGCTTCATAATGACATCGGCGGGATGCGCCATCGGGCTGGGGAACGTGTGGCGTTTCCCCTTCATAACGGGACAGTACGGAGGCGCGGCGTTCGTGCTCTTCTACCTCGTGTTCCTCGTGCTGCTGGGACTGCCCATCATGGTGATGGAATTCGCCGTGGGCCGGGCAAGCGGAAAGAGCTCCGTCCGCTCCTTCCACGCGCTCCAGCCCAAGGGCAGCAAGTGGCACCTGTTCGGCTACGCGGCGGCGGCGGGCAACTACCTGCTGATGATGTTCTACACGACGGTCGCAGGCTGGATGCTCTCATACATATTCAAGAGCGCACGGGGCGTGTTCTCCGACATGAGCCCGGACGAGGTCTCGTCGGTGTTCGGCACGATGCTGGCAAACCCGGCGGAACAGGTGGGCTGGATGGTCGTCGTCGTCGTCATCGGTTTCGCAATCTGCCTGAGGGGGCTCAAAGGCGGCGTCGAAAAGGCCTCCACCATCATCATGACGAGCCTGCTCTTCCTCATGCTCATCCTGGTCGTGCGGGCGGTCACGCTGCCGGGCGCGGCAAGCGGCCTCGCCTTCTACCTCAAGCCGGACTTCTCCAAGATGGTGAACAACGGAATCGGGGAAGTCATCTTCGCCGCGATGGGCCAGTCATTCTTCACGCTCTCGCTCGGAATTGGATCGCTCGCCATATTCGGCAGCTACATCGGAAAGGAAAAGGCCCTCACCGGAGAGGCGGTCAGCATCATCTCGCTGGACACCTTCGTCGCCCTCATGGCGGGCTTCATCATCTTCCCCACCTGCTTCGCCTTCGGCGTGAACCCCGGCCAGGGACCGGGACTCATCTTTGCGACGCTGCCCAACATCTTCAACGCCATGCACTTCGGCCGCGTGTGGGGAACGCTCTTCTTCGTGTTCATGTCCTTCGCGTCGCTTTCCACCGTCATCGCCGTCTTCGAGAACATCATCGCCTACGCAATGGACATGGCAGGCTGGAGCCGCCGCAAGGCGGTGCTGGTGAACCTGGTCCTCGTGCTCCTGCTCTCCCTGCCCTGCGCCCTCGGATTCAACCTGTGGTCATCCGTGGTCGTGCCCGGCCTCGGGAACATCCAGGACGTGGAGGACTTCCTGGTGTCCAACAACCTCTTGCCGCTCGGCTCGCTGGTCTACCTGCTCTTCTGCACCACCCGCTACGGCTGGGGATTCGACGGTTTCATCGCCGAGGCGAACACCGGCAGCGGACCAAAGTTCCCCAAGGCCATCCGCTTCTACGTCACCTGGATTCTGCCGCTCATCATCATCGGAATCTGGGTCACGGGCTACGTCCAGAAATTCCTGCTGAAATAACTTCTTCGGAAAGTCCCCATACCCCCCGGCAGAGGGGCGGGGACAGCCGGCAGGAACATGCCGCAGCGCACAGGCATCCAGCACGAACGGATTCCCGTGCGCAGGCCGTCTGCCCCCCCCTTGCCCAAACGGCGCAAATATGCTATACAGTCAGTACATTGCATTCTTGGAAAGGCGCAGGGGCGTTTTTCAGAATGCCCGTAAGGGAACCTCGAAAGACTTCAGTTTTTGAGGTAACCCTAGAATACTACATCCCCAAGACATTTTATAGGGAAGGACATCATGGGAATACGAGGCGAACTTTACACCACGCAGGTGCAGGTGAACAACAGGTCTTACTTTTTCAACGTGAAGGAGAACAGGAACGGAGACGTGTTCCTGCAGGTCGTCGAAAGCAAGATTTCGGACGGAGCGGACGACAGGCGGGCCATCGTCATCTTCGAGGACAATATGAAGGACTTCCTCGGCGGGCTTGACGAGTCGCTCAAGTTCATCGAGAAGAACCGGAAGGAGCAGGCCAAGGAACGGGCGGAGCGCAGGAGCGCGAAGGAAGCGAAGTACAAGGCGCTCGCAGCCGAGGAGCGCGGCGACGACGAGGTTCCCACAAAGAAGGTCTACCGCCGCAAGGGCGAGAGCCGCCTGGTCGCCCAGAAGCGGGCTGAGCGGGAGGACTACCGCGAGCCTGACGGCATAAAGCGCAGCGGCCGCGTCCTGCACGTCAAGTCCAAGCGGACCGTCAGCCCCGACGAGGCGACCCCGGCAGACGGCAGCAGCCCCGCAGGCGAAGCGGAGGAGTAAGCGGCAGGGCCAGGGCGGACCCCCGCCTTGGCGACCGCAGGCAGGGGGCTGTCATGCTGCCCTGCCCCGAACGTTTCCACTCCTTCGTTTTTCTTTACAGTATTCATCTCCAAATTCCGATGATTGGTATACAGGGGGATTATATGATGTTCCATTCAAAACAAAGCAAGACATGTGCCACCATACTCGCCACGGTATTGTGCTTCACCGCATTCTTTGCATTCTCGTTAAGCTGCGCCTCAGCACCTCGGCAGAAGACGGTCAGGATTTCTGACATCAGGGAATGGGCCGGAAACACGTCAGTTTCCGTTCCATGCACGCCGGAGCTGTCGGTAATCCAGTGGAAATACCTCGTAACGGAGCTGAACAAGATCAACGGGCTCAACAACATCAAACTGGCCGCAAGCAACAGCCTGACCGCGATGAACCTTGAGAGCACCATCACCATAAGCAACACCACGCTGAAGTATATCTACTCGCTGGAATCTGCCGCAGGCCAGGTGAACCTCAAGATCAACTCCATCGAGGAGCTGGATTCCGCGTCCAAGACCCTCTCCGTCACGATGGGCCTCGACGAAGTCTCCGATTACAAGGCGAACGTCATCAAGCAGTTCACCAATGAAATGACCGCCCATGCAAATGAGCTCGTTGCGAAAAAAACTGCCCTTGAATATTGAGTAGAAGCAAAAAAGCTGTCGCTGCAACAGTCCTTGTGATCACCGCGCTTGTCCTGTACGGACTGCTGCACGACATCTCCCGGCTGGCCCTTTTTCAAAATCCCCAGCTCTCAGAATCATCCTTCGGAAAAGCGTTCATCCCCTTCTGCACCCGCCTGCATCATGCGTTCATGGCATATTTCACCCGCATTCCCTTCTGGCGGCTCCTGAACAACTACCTCGTCGACGCACTGTGGTTCATCTCCTTTACGCTATACATGCAGAGCCTGCTTGACCGGCCCGTGAACCACGTCCTCTGCATCGTGATGGCGGTCACAAGCGAATGTTCCCAACTCATCTTTCCCCAGCTGGGGACGTTCGATTTCTGCGACCTCCTCCTTTACGCCGCAATCCTCGCGGCACTGTCTGTATGCGAAAAAGCTCCGGCAAATCCGGCATAAGGACATAAACACCCCCGATGCAGACGTCGGGGCATTAGACCCTCGGCACAAATAAAAAAGGGCCCGCATGACGCAGGCCTGCCCACATAGTGGGCAATGAGGGGCTTGCGCCCCTCACACATAGTGAGCAATGAGGAGCTTGCGCCCCACACGTCCAGCCTCCTACAGCTCCTTCACGTAGCCGGTCAGCTTCTCCACGCGGCGGCGGCTCTCCTCCAGCTTGTCCTTTTCCGCCTGCACCAGCTCCGCCGGGGCATGCTCGGCAAACTTGCCGGAAAGCTTGGCCTCGCTCCGCTGGATGGCGGCCTGCTCGGCGGCGATGGACTTCTCAAAGCGCGCCTTGAGCTGCTCCTTGTTCACGCCCTCGTCCACGAGCAGGAAAGCCTCGAATCCGGAACCGACCGCACCGATCGCGGAGGCGGGCTTCGCGTCCACGAAGTCTATCTTGCTCACGCCGGCGAGCAGCTCGATCATGTCGGTCTTTTCCTTGATGACCTCCGCGTCGCTTCCCGCCTGTATCATCACCGCGATGTGCAGCTTGGAGGCAGGATCAAGGCCGCACTCCACGCGCAGGGCGCGGACGTTGCGGATAAGCTCCTGCAGGACGGCGAAGCGGGCGGTCACCTTCGCGTCGGCACGCTCTGACACGGCCTCCGGGAAGGGGCTGTCCACGAGCAGCTGGCGGCTGCTTTCGTTCGAGATGATCTTCTGCGCGCCCGCCTTCGTGCGGTTGGCAAAGATCTCGTCGAGCGGCAGCTTGCCGTAGATCTCCTCAGTGACGAAGGGCAGATAGGGATGGAGCAGCCTCAGGCTCTCCTCCATCACGTTCAGCAGGACGGAGACCGCCCTGTCCTTCTCGTGCTCGTCGCTGCCCCGGAATGAAAGCTTGGTCGCCTCCACGTACCAGTCGCAGAAGTCGTTCCAGAAGTATTCGTAGAGGGCCTGCGCCCCCTCGTTGTAGCGGTAGCCGGTCATCGCCGCGTCCTCCGCCTGCACCGCGCGGTCCAGGCAGGAGTAAATCCAGCGGTCCAGCTCCGTCAAATCGCTGTCGCTGACGGGAATGAGCGTCCGCCCCTCAAGGTTCCCCAGAATGTAGCGGCTCGCGTTCCAGACCTTGTTGCAGAAGCGGCTTCCCATCTTGAAGGAGTCCTTGTCGATGAGCACGTCCTGCCCCTGCGCGCACATATAGGACAGGGTGAACTTGAGCGCGTCCGCCCCGTACATGTCGATTATCTCAAGCGGGTCAATTCCGTTGCCCAGGGACTTGCTCATCTTGCGGCCCTGCTTGTCGCGCACGAGCCCGTGGATGTAGATGTCCTTGAAGGGCGCCTTGCCGGTGAACTCCAGTCCCGCCATCACCATGCGGCTGACCCAGAAGAAGATGATGTCGTAGGCGGTCACGAGCGCGGTCGTCGGGTAGAAGTCCTTCAAGTCCTGAGTGTCCTCGGGCCAGCCGAGCGTGGAGAAAGGCCAGAGCCAAGAGGAGAACCAGGTGTCCAGCAC
Source organism: uncultured Treponema sp. (assembly GCA_946403565.1). Next base: position 5,365 of record CAMJAJ010000077.1, read on the forward strand.
GTCGGGATCCTGCTGCAGGTCAGAGGCCGCCGCGCCGCACTTGGGACACTTGTCCGGGTCCTCGCGAGAGACGATGACCTCGCCGCACTTCTGGCAGTACCAGACGGGAATGCGGTGGCCCCACCAGAGCTGGCGCGAGATGCACCAGTCGCGGATGTTCTCCATCCAGTGGGCGTAGGTGTTCTCCCACTTGCGGGGATAGAAGACGATGTCGCCCTTCTTCCAGGCGGCGAGGGCCTTGTCCGCCAGCGGCTGCATCTTGACGAACCACTGGTCGCTCAGGTAGGGCTCCACGACCGTATTGCAGCGGTAGCAGTGGCCGACGGAGTGGGTAATCTTCTCCTCCCCCTTGAACAGGCCCAGCTCCTTCAGGTCCTCCACCACGATGTCGCGCGCCTTGGCGCAGGTCATGCCCCGGTACTTCTCGGGGCAGTTCTCGTTGAGCGTGCCGTCGGGGTTCAGTATGTTGATGACCTCAAGATTGTTGCGCTTGCCGACCTCCCAGTCGTTGGGGTCGTGGGCGGGCGTGATCTTGACCATACCCGTCCCGAACTCCTTGTCAACGTAGGAGTCTGCGATGAGGGGAATCGTGCGGCCGGTCAGCGGCAGCTTGAGCTTCTTGCCGACGATCGCCTTGTAGCGCTCGTCCTCCGGGTTCACGGCGACGGCGGTATCGCCGAGCAGGGTCTCAGGCCGGGTCGTCGCAATCTCGATCTTGGTAGAACCGTCGGGCGCGGGGCCGTCGGCGAACTCGTACCAGATATGGTACATGCCGCCCGCCGTGTCGGTGTGCTCAACCTCGTCGTCGGCGAGGGCGGTGCCGCAGCGGGGGCACCAGTTGACGAGGTAGTGGCCCTTGTAGATCAGTCCCCGCTCGTAGAGGGTGACGAAGACGTTGCGCACGGCCTTGCTCAGGCCCTCGTCCATCGTGAAGCGCTCGCGGTCCCAGTCCACGGAGTTGCCCAGCTTGCGCTGCTGCTTGACGATCGTGTTGTGGTGCTCCTCCTTGACCTGCCAGGTGCGCTCCAAAAAGGCCTCCCGGCCCACGTCCTGCCGCCGCTTGCCTTCCTTCTTGAGGGCGCGCTCCACGACGTTCTGCGTCGCGATTCCCGCGTGGTCGGTACCGGGGACCCAGAGGGTGTCATCCCCCTTCATGCGGTGGTAGCGGACCACGATGTCCTGCAGGGTGTTGTTGAGCCCGTGCCCCATGTGGAGCACGCCGGTCACGTTTGGCGGGGGGATGACGACCGTGTACTTGGCGACCGTCTTTCCGGCGGCCTTCTTGTCCAGGTAGGTCTGGTGCATCGGGGA
>CAMJAJ010000078.1 GCA_946403565.1 uncultured Treponema sp.
GCAGAGTTGAAATCAATCACGATAAGGAAAAATCCTGCCGGAGAATATTATGCGGTGCTGCTCTTTGAGCGTGAGTACTGCCATAAGGCAAAAGTGTACGAAGGTGACGAAAACCAAGTCATCGGACTGGACTTTTCCCCGGCGGATTTCTATATAGACTCGGACGGTTCGTCCGGTAAAGATTATGGTTATGTGGCGCACAAGCAGAAGAACTTGAAACAACTCACAAAACTGCAAAGACGTATGATGAGGAAACAAGTTGGTTCTGCAAACCGGGAGAAAGCACGTGTAAAAGTCGCCCGCATGGAGCATTACATCGCAGAATGCCGTAACGACTGGATTGAAAAAGAAAGTAAACGTCTTGTCTCAACGTATCAAGTCATCGGAATCGAGGACTTGAACTTGAAAGGCATGATGAGGTTCTCCCGCAATGCAAAAAACTACGGTGATGCCTCGTGGAGTACTTTTGTAAACAAGTTGCTTTGGAAATCATCGTTCAACGAGAACAACTGCCAAGTAATCAAGGCAGACAGGTTCTTTGCAAGTTCCCAAATTTGTCATTACTGTGGAGTTAAGAATCCAATCACAAAAGACCTGAGCGTCCGCAAGTGGACTTGTCCGAATTGCGGAGCAAAGCATATCCGTGATGTGAACGCCGCCATAAACCTAAAAGAAAACGCAATAAGACAAGTAGGGCAAGGAGTGTCCGAACTGAAGTCTGTGGAGAGTGTTGAAAGTCTTGCGATGCTTGCATTGCAGGACTGAGCATTCGGTGAAGCAGAAAATTTGACCGGTGACGGTCAGGATGCCTTTTCGCCGATTGGTGTTAATATAATACCATAAAGTGCTTGAGGGGATAATTCCGATGCGATATAATGCCAATATGATCAAGGCAGTTCGGAAATGCCAAGAGGAGGGATTGTAGATGAAAGCGTTTGTCGTGTATTGCCACCCGTCGGAGGACTCTTTTACCCGGAACATCCGGGACGCGTTTATAAGGGGTATCGTCGATTCCGGGAACGAATACATCCTCTCCGACCTGTACAAGATGGATTTCAACGCGGACATGAGCGAGGAAGAATACCTCAGGGACGCCAACTACCGGAACACACCGGACGTGGCTGCGGATGTCCGCGCCGAACAGGAGAAAATCAACGCTTCGGATGCGATCGTCTTTATCTATCCGGTATTCTGGACCGAAGCTCCGGCAAAGCTGGTCGGCTGGTTCGACCGGGTATGGTCCTACGGCTTTGCGTACGGGGAACGGACGATGAAGACGCTGGAGAAGGCCCTCATCCTCTGTTCCGCCGGGAATCCGCAGGAAAAGCTGGAACAGTTCGGCCTCCTGAACAGCATGAAGAAGGTGATGCTCGGCGACAGGCTGTTTGGCCGCGCAAAGCAGATGGAGTTCATGGCCTTTACCAGCACGTCCCGGGAAAAAGACCTGCGCAAAAAGGACTGGGATGCGAACCTGGAGAGGGCATACGAGAAAGGCAAGGACCTGTTTACGGGAGGCGAAGAAGCCTTCTCGCTGGAGGACAGGTATTTCACCGTGCTGGAAAACTCTGAGTCCGGCGAGGTTTCAGGAAAGACCGTCTTCAGCTACCACCAGAAAGGAAATGTCATCTGGGCGGAGTATTCCGGTGGCAGCATCGTGAAGGGGTTCCTTTTAGGCAGCATGGACGAACAGCACAAACTGCACTTCAACTACCAGCATATCAACACTGCCGGAGCGCAGAAGTCCGGCTCGTGCGACTCAAGGCCGCGCACGGAAAACGGCAGGCTGCGCTTCTACGAGAGCTGGCGATGGGCGACGGGCGAAAGCGGAACTTCGGTCATCGAAGAGCTGTAGCGGCCCGGCATGATGGCAGACCTGTTCGGCAGGGGGCGCTCCGCCCAATCCGCCTGAACCGCCTGCGCCGCAGTCAGAACAGCTCCGGCTGCAGGGGATCGCCGGACGGGAAGGATTCTATCCACTTGAACACGCTGTCCGTGCCGAGCATGATGCCGTTCTGGCGGCATGTCAGGGCCAGCCGGGCCATGAGCTCGCCTGAGCGGGGGCTGTTCACCTCATAACGGTTGCCGTATGCCGCCATGTACCGCTGCCGCAGGCCGGGAAAGCGGCGGTCGAGCGCGGCGTAGAAATACTCCCGGTTCCCCTCGCGCAGGGTCAGCCCAATTCCGAAGCAGATGATTGCCTTAACGCCCGCGCGGACGCAGTAGTCCATGATGCCGTCCAGGTTTTCCGCCGTGTCGTTGATGAACGGGAGGATTGGACTGAACCAGACGACGGTCGGTATCCCCGCGTCCCGGCAGGCGCACAGCACCTCATAGCGGCGCCGCGTCGTGCAGACACCCGGTTCGACAATGCGGCACAGGTCTTCGTCCGCGGTGGTCAGCGTCATCTGGACGACGGCCTTCGTCCTCCGGTGTATCCGAGCAAGCAGGTCCAGGTCGCGCAGCAGAAGGTCGGACTTGGTATGGGGCGTCGCGCCAAAGCCGTAGCGGTCAATGACCTCAAGGCAGCGGCGCATGAGGCACAGGTCCTTTTCGGCGGGGATGTAGGGGTCTCCCATGGAGCCGGTCCCAATCATGCAGCGGCGGCGCTTCCTGCGCAGGGTCTCCTCCAGCAGTTCCGGCGCATTCTGCTTCACCTCGATGTCCTCGAAGGCGTGCGTAAACTGATAGCACGCACTCCGGGAGTCGCAGTAGATGCAGCCGTGCGAGCAGCCCCGGTAGAGGTTCATGCTGCGGGGGGTAAGGATTGTCCGTGCGTTCACAAAGTGCATGGCATACTGTAGCACGGAACGGCCGGCCCGGACAAGCAACAGCCAGTTGCAAAAGCCCGCCTGGACGTTTGCAACTGGCGCAACAGACTGTTTCTTTCCTTTTATGCGCGTCCATGCTACAATGGCCTTACAGACATGAAGAACGGGGCTGCCTCAAACGCCCCGAAACACAAACGACAAAACATTCAGGAGGAATACCATGGAAGTAAGAGAAGTTCTGAAAGGACTGCGCGAAAGGAACGGACTGACGCAGGACCAGATGGCGCAGCGCGTGAACGTGACGCGCCAGGCCGTCAGCCGCTGGGAAACCGGCGAGACGCAACCGAACCCGGACCTGCTCAAGGTCCTGTCGCGGGAGTTCAACATCTCCATAAACACCCTGCTCGGTTCACCGCGCACGCTCTTCTGCCAGTGCTGCGGCATGCCGCTGTCGGAGGACGGCATGATAAGCCACGAGCCGGACGGAGCGTTCAACGAGGACTACTGCAAGTGGTGCTATGCGGACGGCACGTTCGCATACAAGACGAAGGACTCGCTGCTGGACTTCCTCGTGAAGGAAATGCCCAATCCCGAGAACAAGGGCGCGGATGAACGGAGGGCCATCTTTGACAGCCAGCTTTCACAGCTCAAGCACTGGAAATAGCGCGCCCGACGCCGCCAGCGTCATCCACACGATAGCCCCCGTGTGGAACGTAGGCAGCCGCGTACTGCTCCTCGGTACCATGCCCTCCCCCGCCAGCAGGAGGGCGGGCTTCTTCTACATGCACCCCCAGAACCGCTTCTGGCGCGTCCTGCCCGCCGTGTTCGGCGAGAGGCTCGCCCTGCCGAACAACGCTCCCGACCGGGAGGCCGCCATCCGGGAGCGGCGGGAATTCCTTTTGCGGCACGGCATCGCGCTGTGGGATGTGCTTTCCAGCTGCGACATCCACGGGGCGGAGGACGCCAGCATCCGGAACGCCGTACCCAACGACTTCACCGAACTGTTCAGCCGGACAAGGGTTCGCCAGGTCTTCTGCACCGGCAAGACCGCGTTCGGCCTCTGGCAGAAGCTCTGCGCGGCCCAGTACGGGGAGCGTTTCGGCGTCAGCTGCACCTGCCTGCCGAGCACCAGCCCGGCCAACGCCCGCTGGACCTTGGACCGCCTGACCGAGGAGTACGAGGCCGTCAGGCTGGCGGCCGAAGGAAGCTGAAGCCGACCCGCCGTCTGCCCTCTCCCGCCCCACCGCGCGGACTTCCCGGCCCCCCACCCCCTCCGGCACTGGCCGCGCCCCCATCCGTCTGCCCGCTCCCTCCCCCCGCCGCCACGATCTCCCGCCCGCACGGATGATGCCCCTCCCCCGCCGGCCGCTCCCGCCCGCCCTAATCCTAATTTACAGCATAAAACACCGTCTGTTACTTGCAATTAACTCACTTTTGTGTATAATATTAGCTAGAACTAACAAACCATCATATATGCTAATAGAGGAGCTACGAATCATGAGAAAACTATCCGAGCTTACCAAGGACTCCTGCGGCGTAATAGCCTCCGTAAACGGAGACGCCCGCTTCGTCAGCAGGATCACGTCCATCGGGCTTACGCCGGGCTGCCGGGTGACGGTGGTGAAGAACGAGAAGCGCCGTCCCCTGCTGGTCTACTCGCGCGACACGATGATAGCGCTGAACCGCAAGGAATGTGACTGGATAGAAGTCTCGGAGGCCGTGTGATGGCAGAAAAGGACGAGACCGTCATAGCCCTGCTCGGCCAGCCCAACTCCGGAAAGTCAACCCTCTTCAACGCGCTGACCGGCCTCAAGCAGCATGTGGGCAACTGGCCGGGAAAGACGGTGGAAAAGAAGGAGGGCAGCTTCAGCTATTACGGCAGGAACTACCGCGTCGCGGACCTGCCCGGCAGCTACAGCCTGTCGGCCAACTCCGATGAGGAGATCATCACCCGCGACTACATCGCCTCCGGAAAGGCGGACGTGGTGTGCATACTGGCGGACAGTTCCCAGCTGGAGCGCAGCCTGTACATGCTGGCTGACTACGCGGGCATCACCGTCCCCTGCTTCCTGCTTCTGAACCTCTGTGACGTGGCCGCCGAGCAGGGCAAGCAGGTCGATGCCGCGGAACTGGAGAAGCGGCTGGGCATTCCCGTCGTCCCCTTCTCCGCACCCGACATGAACAACTACGGGGGGTTCTATTCCGCACTGGAGCGGGCCGTAAGCCAGCGGCCCCTGCTGAACGCATCGACGCTCGACGAAAAGTACCAGACCATCGGCGCATACCAGAGAATAAAGGAGCTCATACCGGACGGCGTGATTCCCGGATACTCCAGGACCTGGCTCGCGGCAAAGGCGACGGAGGGAGACGCGCCCGTCACGGCGAAGCTACGGGCCGCCCTTGACGGCGAAAAGCGTGCCGCCTTCGAGGCCGCCGCAGCGGAAGCCGTACGGCAGAAGGGCGTCCTGCTCACCGGCGGAAAGAAGTTCGAGTGGATCGACTCAATCCTGAAGGGGACGGTACGCTCGGAAAGAAAGGCCGCAGGGCTCGGTAAGTTCGACCGCCTGATTACGCACCGCTTCTGGGGCAAGCCCGTCGTCGTGCTGACGATCCTGCTCGGCCTGATTGCATCCTTCATACCCGCCCTCCCCTTCATGGGAATCGGCAGCGTGCTCGGCTCGCTCAACGTGCCCGCGTCGGAGCTCCTTACGCGCATAGGCTGCCCCTACCTCGTCACCTCCCTCATCTGCGACGTGCTCATCCGCTCAGTCGGCTTCATCTTCCAGATGCTGGGATTCGTCTTCGGCGTCACGCTCGTGTTCGGCCTGCTGGAGGAGGTAGGCGTGATGGCCCGCATCTCCTACGTCTTTGACAACTCCATGTCCACGCTCGGCCTGCAGGGAAAGTCGGTCATGCCCTTCCTGATAAGCTTCGGCTGCACGATGGGCGGCGCGGCAGGAACCCGCGTCATAGACAACTGGGGGCAGAAGGTGCTCACCATCACGCTCGCCTGGGCAGTCCCCTGTGGAGCGGCATGGTCCATCGTCCCCATGCTCTCCACCGTCTGGTTCGGCTCGGCGGCCCCGCTCGTCGTCATCGCGATCCTCGTCGTGATGATGCTGCACATGCAGATTACGGCGCGGGTGTTCGGCGGCGCGCTCGTAAAGAAGGAGGACCGCATGGGAATGATCATGGAGCTTCCTCCCTACCACCGGCCCAAGTGGGGCAGCCTTTTCCGCTACGTGCTGGGCCGTACCAAGGAGACCTTCTTCCGCGTGCTCAAGGTCGTCCTGCTCGTCGCATTCATATTCTGGCTGCTGTCATTCTCCTCCACCGGCCTCATGGAGAACTCCATCCTCTACAAGGTCGGCAAGCTGATCGAGCCGTTCACCAGGCTGTTCGGCCTGGGCTGGAGGACCTTCATGGCCTTCATCGCCTCATCGGTCGGAAAGGAAGGGGCCGTCGGCGTACTGAGCACGATATTCACGAGCAACGCCTCCGTCTCCATCGGGACGGTCATGGGCGAAGGCGCGAAAGCCGCGAACCTGAACGAGCTGCTCGTCGCGAACGTCGCCCGGCCCGAGGCGCTGGCCTTCATCTTCGCGATAACCTTCAACATGCCCTGCATCGTTGCCCTCGCCGCGACCTATCAGGAGACCCACTCGGCCAAGTGGACCGCCATCATCGCCCTCTACTATACGGTCGGTGCGCTGCTGCTTGCCTGCGCCGCATACCACATAGGGCTCCTCATCTGGTAGGCCGCGATGCAAAGGCTGCTTGACCTGCTGAAGGACGGCCGCTCCCGCCCGTTGGAATCCATTGCCGCGGAGCTGGGAACCTCCACCGAGGACGTGCGGCGGAAAATCGAATTCCTGGAACAGGCCGGTGCAATCCGCCGGGTCAG
>CAMJAJ010000079.1 GCA_946403565.1 uncultured Treponema sp.
CGAGATGCGCGAGGTCATCGGCTGTGCCCTCCTGCAGAAGGGCTACGACATGAACACCACCGACCCTGCCCAGCTGAAGGAGGCGGGGAACATGGTCATAAAGCAGTGGCGGCCCAACCTGGTCAAGTTCGACGCGGAGAGCTTTGGCAAGTCCTTCGCATCGGGCGACTTCTGGCTCTGCCAGGGCTACCCGGAGATTGTCTACGGAGAGGTTCCGTCCGACAAGTGGGCGGAGACCATCGACTTCTTCATCCCGGAAATCGGCGGGCCCGCCACGGTGGACTGCATGTGCATCCTCAAGGACGCGCCCCACTACGAGCTTGCCAACGAGTTCATCAACTTCATACACAAGCCGGAGAACTACGCCGTGTTCATCGACGAGTTCGGCTATCCCTGCGTCGTCAACCTGGAGGCCCAGCAGTATGTGACCCGCCCCTCCATGTACGATGCGGAGCAGGCCTACAGCTGCACCCTCAAGCAGGACCTCGGCAATGAGCTTGACCGCTACAGCGAGCTGTGGCAGAAGATCCGTTTCTCTGAATAATTTTTTCGGGCCTTGCCCTTTCTGCTTTGAAGGGGAGAGGGGCAACCCCTTATCGCGGTGCGCACCGGGTTTCCCCTCTCCCCCTCACCCCCACACCCTTTCCTGCGCGTATGAAGAAGATAGCGGTCTGTAGTTTTCTTGTCCTGTGTTCAGTCCTCCCGTTCCCACGGCAGCAGGATGGCAGTTCTGGAACGATAGGTACAGTATTTGCCATACACGATTCGAAGGTGACGGCGAGAGCGTACAACAATCGAGCTGCTGCGTGTTATGCGAATGGCGACTACGACCATGCGCTTGAGTATTTCCATTTAATAAAACAGGCAGCCGCGTGGCTGCCTGTTCTGTGAATTTTTACGATTGAATCGAATTCCTCAGCTGTCCCGAGGCTTTTGAAACAGGCCCTTCGGTCTATTTCAGGAAGTCAGACAGTTTCTTCGTGTACCTGCTTGCCACGTAGCTTGCGACCTTGAACAGGTAGGGGCTGGTGGAGCAGGACATGACGTAGGCGTCCTCGTCCCCTTCCGTACCCCTGTACAGTTTCATCGAATAGTCCTCTCCGCCCGCCGTGAACGACAGCTCGCTCGCAAGCTGGTAGCCTGCGGGAACCGGGCTTGCGTCCGGAAGCCATGCCGAGGTGTTCAGGAGCGAGAGGGAAGAGGCCCAGTTGGAAACCTTGTCGCTGTCCACTTCCTTTCCTGCCTCCACCGTTCCTGCGGTCAGCTTCCAGCTGGTCTTGCTGACGCTCACGCTCTCGCCGTCATCCTCCGCCGGGGCTGCCTCTTCCCGCACGAACGAGAAGCGTTCCGGCTGTCCGCCGCTAGCCTGTCCGTCACTGGGCTGGGGATATGAGGTGCAGCTGATTCGCTCGATGAGGGCGTCGTCACCGAGCGAGTAGATGCTCTTGCTGCGTACGTCGTCGCACTGCTTGTCAAAGTCCCGGCTCATGGCGGAACCGACGATGTACACAGCCGCATCGTTGTCCAGCTGCACGTAGTTCTGGCTGTTGGTGGAGGTCGCCTTGCCCACGTGCAGGGTGCGCACGGGCTTGGACGAACTGTAGGCCGTCACGACGATTTGGGAAGCGTCGTCCAGTCCGTAGCGCGCGCTGTCGCTCCCTGCCGACCGGGCCGCTGTCGCAAGCAGCTTGAGCTCCTTCACGTCGGAAAGCATGCCGTCCACGATGGACTGGGCGGCCTCGTACTCGGTCTGCCCCTCGCCCCGGCTGACGAACCAGCTTCCATCCCGCAGCGTCAGGCGCAGCTCGGATGAGGCCGTCTGCACCGTCAGCGCGTCGATTTCGGCTTCGAGCGGCATGGACTTTATTCCATTCCTGCCCGAAAGCACGAGCTGGATTATGTAGATGCACAGCAGCACCGCTATGCTCGACAGCAGGACAATCTTCCTGGTATACAGCTTGTTCATTTGGCCACCTCACGTTCGTCGTCCGCATCGTAGCGGAGCCGTATTTCCTTCCTGTGCGCGCTGCGTGAAAGCAGGGCAAAGAGGCCTATGACCGCGACAATCACGGCAAGCCCGATTATGTTGAAGTACTTTGCGAGTGAAACGAGCGGTCCTGACGACAGGTACAGGGTGTTCAGGCTCAGGCCCTTGGTCCGCATCGCACAGAGGTCTCCGTTCCCGCTCATGTAGTCCACGGCGTTCTCCAGGAACTTCGCCACTGGAGCGTCGCTGCCCTCCTGGAGTATCTGCGGGCTGGTGACGTAGGAGGTGGGGATGAGCAGTATCTTGCCCTCCTGCAGGCTCTTTGCGGCATGGCTCTCCCCGCTCAGGCCGGATGCTGCCGAACCGTTGCCTGTCGTGGCTGCACCGCTGCTCGCCACATCGGACGCTGCGCCTGCTGTGTCCGTGCCGTCGGCCGCCTGTCCCGCTGCAGGCTCCGCGGGCTTGCCGGTGAACGCGCTCTCGAACCTGCCTTCCAGCAGTACCGCGAGGTCGTATGACTTCATTGTCGACTTGTCCGCGGGCGGCGATATGGTGAAGGGGGTCAGCATCACGTTGTCCGCCATCGTCCAGGACTTGCTGGAGCTCGTGGCGAGCACCGTCACCTTTTCGTCCGCCCTCGCCACGGCCTCGCTCGCGTCGAGCACGCCCGGCATGAGGAAGATCACGTACCCCAGGTTCGCGCTTATCGTGTTCTTCTGGTTCAGGCCCCTGTCGTTCAGCACGGGGGCGTAGTAGAAGTTCAGGTTTCCATACTGCTGGGTGCTCTGCGTGTAGCACTCCTCGTCCAGCACGTAGGCGTTCTCGGTCTTCACCCCGTATTTGGCGAGCAGGCGTTCAAGTCCGGTCTCTATCTTCTCGTAGGCCGTCTCACCCGTGTAGGGGTTGCTCTGCGCGTCGAAGGGGTCCAGGAAGAGCATGAGGTTGCCGCCCCGCATCAGGAACTGGTCCACCTTGTACAGCTCGCTCTCGCTGAAGGCGGTCTTGGGGCCGTTTATCAGCAGGGTCTGGGTGCCGCCGGGTATGTCGCCCTTGGACAGGTCCAGCTCCTCAAGGGAATAGGAGCCGTTCAGAAGCCCCGCGAAATTGGCCGCGCCGCTCTGTGCGTCGTTCAGGTTCAGTTCCCCGTGGTTCGTGACGTATGCGATCTTCGCGGACTTGGAGGCCAGCAGCTTGACGCTGTCGGCGAGGTTCTCCTCCAGGTCGTCCAGCCCGCTCACCGCGTAGGCGAAAATCATGCTGACCATCTGGAGCGGCACGACGCGGAACTTATCGCCCGCCTCCACGACCAGGCCGAGCGAGCCGCGCTCCGTATTGCCCTGCTCGTCCTTCCATTCCACCTGCTGAATGCCGTAGCGCTCCGAAAGGGCTGCCGCCTCGTCGCTGTCCGGATCCTGCACGCTGAGCGTCATCCTGTTCTGGAACTTTGCGTTGACCTTGCCGAAGGCATCCTGCACCATCCGGTCCATGTCCTCGAATCCCGATATGCCGAAATCCGCAAGCTTGCGGGAGCGGTAGAGGGTCACGGTCACGTCGTCGCCCATCCCCGAAAGCACGTTGGTGTTGGAGATGATCTTTCCGACCGTCTGGCTTATCTTGTACTCCAGGCCGTCCGTCTCGGTTATGCCGTCCAGCTTTTCAATCTGGTCGGCGTAGCTGAACGCCATGCCCATGTAGGCACTCTTGAATCCCACCTCGTTGTCCGCAATCTCCTGGATCTGTACCTGGCTTATTCCATACTTGCGGGCGAGCGTCTGGTTCTCGCTGTCGTCCATGTTGTAGAACTCGTAGGTCAGGTTCCCCCTGGACGCGCCCCGGTACTCGGACAGGATGTCCTGCACGTACTGGTAGACGGTGGAGTAGGGGGAAGGCAGGTTCTTGGAGAAGAACACCTTTATGTCCAGCGGCTCCTCCAGCGTCCGCACCAGCTCTTTGCTGGCGGGCGAGAGGGAGTAGGACTTTGATTTGGTCAGGTCCCAGCGCAGGAAGGCCCGCGATGCGACCAGGTTCAGCAGCACGACCGCGATGATGAAGAGGGCCACATCCCCGGCGGGGTTCTTCAGCCAGCGGACAAAGTTACCCTCTCCTGGTTTCCTTCCGTTTCCTTCGTTCCTTTCTTCCATCGTGTTGCTTGTATTGTTCGTAGTATTCGTATTGTTCGTTTCGTTTATGTCGTTGGTATTCCCTTCCATGATGTCAGCCCTTCCTTGAGTTTTCAATGCTCTGCACGGTCAGCACGAAGAACACCGCCGCGAGGGAGACGAAGTAGAGTATGTCCCTCGTGTCCACGATGCCCCGTGAGATGGATTCAAAGTGGCTGCTGGCGGAGATGAAGCTGACTAAGCTCACCAGGCTTCCGGGCAGCAGGACCGCGAAGTTGTTTATGGCGGAAAGCACGATGCAGATTGCGAAGGCCACGAAGAACGCGATGATCTGGTTCTTTGTCGTGGAGGAGGCGTAGAGGCCGATTGCGGTGTAGGCCGCGCACAGCAGGACGCTCCCTATGTAGCCGCCGACTATCGGCCCCGCGTCCGGCGAACCGAACACGCGGCAGGTGATTACATAGGAGAGGGTCGGCACGAGCATCAGCAGGGAGGAGGCCAGCGTGGCCAGGTACTTGCCCGTCACCACGTCGGCGGTGGATACGGGGAGGGTCAGCAGGGTCTCGAACGAACCGCTGCGCCGTTCCTCGCTGAACACCCGCATGGTGAGCGCGGGGATGAAGAGGCTCAGGATGATGGGCAGCCACTCGAAGAATCTCCTCAGCTCCGCCCGCCGCATGATGAAGAAGGTTGAAAAGAGCGTGAAGCCCGAGAAGAGCAGGAAGAAGCAGCAGACGATGTAGGCGATGGGGCTTGAAAAGTAGGCCGCAAGCTCCCGCCGCATGATGGCTTTTGCGGCCGCATTTGTTTTTGCGCTTGAAGTCATTTCTCGTTTCCTCCTGCGGTAAGCGTCCTGAAGACGTCCTCAAGGCTGTTCTTGCGGGTCTCCATCTCGTACAGGTCCCAGCCCTTCTCCAGGATGAGCCTGGCTATCTCGGGGCGGCAGTCCTTTTCCTTGGTCAGCGACAGCGTGGAGGCCACCCGGTCGCCTTCGGCCGTGGCGGAACAGGATGCCACGCCCGCAACGCCTTCCAATGCGGCCTTGACGGCGGCAGCATCGGTCCCGCCCACGAGCAGGCGCACCTCGTCCCGCTCCGTCTGGTGGCTGCGCAGCTCCTCGGTGGGGCTGTCCGCGATTTTCTTTCCGCCGGAGATGATGATGACCCGGCTGCATATGCTTTCGACCTCGCTCAGGATGTGGGTGGATATGATGACGGTGCGCGTCTCGCCTATCTTCTTGATCAGGTCACGGACGTCGGACACCTGGTTGGGGTCCAGGCCGCTTGTCGGCTCGTCCAGGATCAGGATTTCGGGGTCGCCCATCAGGGCGTGGGCCAGTCCGACCCGCTGCCTGTTTCCGCGCGACAGGTCGCCGATGTTCTTGTGCATGACCTCGCCCAGCCCGCAGACCTTGGCAAGGTAGGGAACCCGTTCCGCTGCGTCTACGCCGTCCATCTTGGCGACGTATTCCAGGTAGTCGGCGACGATCATGTCGCTGTACAGGGGGGCGGACTCCGGCATGTAACCGATCTTGCGCTTGGTCTCCACGCCGACGTCCTGTCCGTCTATCTTAATGCTGCCCCGGCTCGGTTCCAGAAAGCCGGTTATCATCCTCATCGTGGTCGTCTTTCCGGCCCCGTTCGGCCCAAGCAGGCCGACTATCTCGCCGGTCCGGATGGAAAAACTGATGTCGTCCACGGCCCGGAAGGTTCCGAAGCTCATGGAAACATGCTCAACTTCAATCATAGCGTATGCTCCGCAATTTGTTCCATTTTGCCAGTTGTAAAAGTAACCAGCTTTGCAACTGGTTCAAATATATTGGAAAGCCGGTGCAAAAAGCAAGTAAAATTCCGTTAGGATTCCGCCGGCTTCCTTAGGGCTCTGGCGCATTGCTAGAAGCCCGGCAGGGCGAGGATCTCCTCGGGCCGGTCCACGATGGGGCCTGCCCCCTGGGCGGTCAGGAAGTCCCGGCTGCGGAAGCCCCAGGCGACGCTGACGCAGGGCAGGCCGGAGTTCCGTGCGGTGGCCATGTCCACGTCCGAGTCGCCGATGTAGACGGCGGTGGACTTGTCCTCGCCGAGGGCCTTGAGCGCGGTGTAGACCGAGTCCGGGGCGGGCTTGCGCCGGACGCCCGCCGCCTCGTTCTCGCCGATCGCCGCCTCCTGCGGGATGGAGGTGAAGTAGAGGGCTGCCAGCTCCTTCACCTGGGCGTCGGGCTTGTTGGAGACGATGGCCATCTTGACGCCCTTCTCTTTCAGCTGCTCGATCAGCTCCAGCACGCCGGGATAGGCGCGGGTCTTGTTCCGGTAGTTGCCGGCGTAGATCCGCTTCATGCTGTCCAGCGCCTTCCCGTAGTCGGGGTTGGACTTGCCGCCCGGCAGCGCCTTCTCCATCATCACGCCCAGGCCGTTGCCGACGAACTGCCGCACCTCGTCGACCGTGTGCGGGGGGTAGTTCAGGCCTGCGAGGGCTTGGTTGCAGCTGTCCGTCAGGTCCTCCAGCGTGTCCAGCAGCGTTCCGTCCAGGTCGAATATGACCATCTTGTATGTTCCTTCCATAATATG
>CAMJAJ010000080.1 GCA_946403565.1 uncultured Treponema sp.
AACTGGCTCAACTACTACGTCTACCAGACGACTCCCTACCAGCTCAACGACATACAATGAACGTCAGTTCGTGCTTGTTGTAGTTCAGGTGCAGGACCCGGCTTCTGGGGATGGCGGCGAAGCGGGAGACCAGGTTCCAGTCCACCGCCCCCTGCATCTTTATCGTGCATATCATGTTGTTCGTAAGTCCGCTTGCGAGCCACTTTTCTATCCAGGTCAGCAGGCGGTCGGGGTAGCATATCACGTCGGAAAACACCCAGTCGAATTTCCCCAGGTCCTGCGGGCTGAGCGTGAACGCGTCGTGGCGCATGAACTCCACCTGCGGGTGGGCCATGAGCCGGTCGTCGAGGGGGGCGCGGTCTACGGCCAGCACGTCGGCGCCCAGCTGCGTCAGCACCCAGGTCCAGCCGCCGGGACAGGCCCCTGCGTCAAAGCAGCGTGAGCCGGCCTGGGGCAGGGATGCGCCGAAACTGTGGACGGCCTCTGAGAGCGCCTCCTGCAGCTTCAGGTAGGCCCGGCTCGGCGGGTTCTCGTGGTCTTCCTTGAACTGGAGCTCGCCGGCGGGCAGGGGGCTGCTGGTCCGGGCGGAGGCAAGCATGCTGTTTTCCCCTGTCAGCACGTAGAGGCCGATGGGGGAGGAGGGGATGCTGAACGGGAAGTCCTTTTCCTTGAGGTTTACGCGGGGAAGCCTGTCCTGTATGAGGGCCGCCCGTCTGAAGTGCGTGTAGCTGTATGGAGCCCACGAGCGCTGCAGGCTGCGTAGCGCGTCCGCCGCGTCCTTCACCGAGTCAAAGCGTATCAGCAGGGGCTGTTCCATGCGGTCCCGGCACCAGTAGGGCAGGGCCAGTTCCTCCGGCAGGCTGTCGCCTTGCACCGCGATAAGGTCGCCGTAATCCTGTGCCTGTCCGGATTGCCTGAGGGAGCTGAGGGAGATGCCCAGCCGTTCGGAGAATTCGGCTTCAAGCATTCCCTTCATTTCGGGAAAGGGGAGGAACGCCGTTCCCCCTACCTCTTGGATGCTGTATGACATGTGGTCTGCTGGAGAGCTGTGGAGGCGTCAGCCTACGAAAACGGCCTTGTTGCCTATGATCATGCTGTAGATGCTGTCGTCTTCAATCTCGCCCCGCTTTTCGCCGATGTAGGATGCGAGCCGGGGTGTGTCGGGGGAACGCAGGAAGCGGAATCCTATTTCTGTCTCGCTGTCGTTGATTCTTTGCCACTGCGGGTTGCAGAGGAGGCGGAAGGGACGTGTCCCCTGCTGCGGAAGGGTGATGCTGAGCTTGTACTGGTTTTCCATGTCCAGGCTGACGGGTACGGGGAAGTGGACCTTGCATCCCTTTATGCTGATGTCGTCCAAAATTCCCGGTAGGCTACACAGGTCCTCGGCCTCTACCCGGCCAAAATCTTCGTAGCGCTCGTTTGCCCTATGTTCCCTTTCCATAACAATTGCATTATGCAGGTTTGGAGGGAAAAGGTCAAGCCTCTTCGGCTGATTCTGCGGGAGTCTTTAGGGATTTTTGCGGGCAATGGACTTTTTTTCCATAGTATGCTATGATTTTCTCAAATTTCTATAGGAAAAACTGCTTTGGAAAACGAGATAAAGACCCCGGAGGGGGGGACGCTGATAATCCAGCCGATTGACCAGGAGATAAAGAAGGCCTACATAGACTACTCCATGTCGGTCATCGTGAGCCGTGCCCTGCCTGACGTGCGCGATGGACTCAAGCCCGTGCACCGCCGTATTCTGTATGCGATGGACGAACTGGGCCTGCATTATTCCGGCCCGACGCGCAAGTGCGCCAAGATAGTCGGAGACGTGCTGGGAAAGTACCACCCCCACGGAGACGCTTCCGTCTATGATGCCCTTGTCCGCCTGGGACAGGACTTCTCCGAGCGCTATCCGCTCATTACCCCCCAGGGAAACTTCGGTACGATTGCGGGCGACCCGCCGGCCGCCTACCGTTACACCGAGGCCAAGATGGCCCGGCTTGCCGAGGAGATGACGGCGGACATCGACAAGGACACCGTTGACTTCATCCCCAACTTTGACGAGACGACCAAGGAACCGACCGTACTTCCGGCCAAGTTCCCCTTCCTGCTCGCCAACGGGTCCAACGGAATCGCGGTCGGTATGGCGACGAACATGCCGCCCCACAACCTGCGTGAGATAGCTTCCGCCGTAGCTGCCTACATAGACAACGCCGACATTTCGATAGACGAGCTGATGACCCACATCAAGGGGCCGGACTTCCCGACGGGCGGCATCATATTCGGCCGCAAGGGAATCAAGGACGCCTTCCGCACAGGACGCGGCAAGGTCCTCATGCGCGGCCGCTTCACGATAGAGGTCGCCAAGAACGGGGCGGAGTCCATCGTGTTCACGGAGGTCCCCTACCAGACCAACACCGGCGAGCTGGTCAAGAAGATCAAGGAGTACGTGCGCGACGGGGTGCTGGAAGGCATCTCCGGCGTGAACGACGAGTCCAGCGACCGCGTCGGCATGCGCATCGTCATAGACCTGAAGCGGGGCGCGGTGACCAAGGTCGTCGTGAACAACCTCTTTATGAAGACCCCCCTCCAGGCCACCTTCGGCGTGATAAACCTGGCCCTCGTGGAGGGCCGGCCCCAGATTCTGAACCTCAAGCAGCTGGTGCAGCTCTTTGTCGAGCACCGCGACCGCGCCGTGACCCGGCGGACGGAGTTTGACCTGAAGAAGGCCAAGGCCCGCGAGCACATCCTGGAGGCCCTGATTGTCGCGGTGGACGCGATAGACGAGGTGATCCGCATCATACGCGGCAGCCGGGACGAGAAGGAGGCCAAGGCCGGGCTCATGCAGCGCTTCGGCTTTGACGACATCCAGGCCCAGGCCATCGTCGACATGCGGCTCAAGCAGCTGACGAATTTGTCCATTGACGAGCTGCGCAAGGAGATGGCGGAGCTCAAGGCCCTCATCGCCCACCTGGAGGACCTGCTTGCCCACCACGAGAAGATCCTCGCCATCGTCAAGGCCGAGACCAACGAGATTGCCGAGAAGTACGGCGACGACCGCCGCACCGAAATCGTCGCGGGCGAGGTGGAGGAGATCAATGTCGAGGACATGATAAAGGAAGAGGACATGGTGGTCCTCATGTCCAAGCTCGGCTACATCAAGCGCGTTCCGCTCACCCAGTACAGGAGCCAGGGCCGGGGCGGCAAGGGCACGATTTCCGCCAAGCTGGTGGACGACGACTACATCAAGGGGATGTTCGTCGGCTCCACCCATGACTACGTGATGTTCCTGACGAACATGGGCAAGGCCTACTGGGTGAAGGTGCATGAGATTCCCGAGTCCAGCAAGACGAGCCGTGGCAGCCACATCAAGAGCCTGCTCCAGGTGACGGCGAACGAGGAGATAACGACCCTTGTCGGCACCAAGGATATTTCCGACGATCAGTATCTTTTCATGGCGACCGCGGCGGGCGTCGTGAAGAAAACGTCCACGACAGAATTCCGCAATGCGAAGACAAGGGGAATGCAGGCCGTCCGCCTGGACGAGGGCGACTCGCTCGTGAGCGGCATCCTGACCAACGGCAAGCAGGAGCTGCTCCTGGTGAGCCGCCGGGGTCAGGCCCTCCGCATCAGCGAGGAGGAGGTCCGCGCCATGGGTCGTGCGAGCCGCGGCGTGGCGGGCATGAAGCTTTCCGAGGGCGACGAGCTGTGCGCCGCCATTCCCGTCACCGAAGGGGCGAAGATCCTCGTCGTGACCGAGAAGGGAACGGGCAAGCGGGTGGAATTCAGCGAGTTTGCACCGCACGGCCGTGGTACCGGCGGCCAGCGGGTCTTTGGCAACGTGGACGGCAAGGGCGAGATAATCGGCGCGCTGACCGTGGCAGACAGCGACTCCGTGATCTGCATAACCAGCCAGGGCACCTCGCTGCGGGTGAAGGCTGACGACATAAGCGTGCAGGGGCGCGCGTCTTCCGGAGTCAAGGTCGTGGACGTCTCCGAACCTGACTATGTTGTGGCGATCGACAAGGTCGCCTCTGATGATGAGAACGAAGGCAATTAACGGGATATGGCAGAACTATTAGCGCCTGCGGGCAACGTGGAGGCCCTTGATGCCGCCATTGGCGAGGGAGCTGACGCGGTTTACCTCGGACTCAAGAGTTTCAACGCGAGGATGCGTTCCTCAAATTTCTCCTGGAGGGAATTCGAAGGGGCGGTGAAGAGCCTGCACCGCATGGGCAGGAAGATTTACGTCACCGTGAACACCGTCTGCGAGGAGAAGGAGACCGAGCGGCTCTACCGCTTCCTGAAGTATCTGGACGGCGTGGGGCCGGACGGCCTGATCGTGCAGGACTTCGGCGTGGTCCGGATGTGCCAGGAGTTCTTTCCCAACCTGGAGCTGCACGCTTCCACCCAGATGAACGTTGAGAGCGCGGCCGCCGCGAACCTGCTTCTGAAGCAGGGGCTCAAGCGGGTGGTCCTGGCCCGCGAGCTGGGCCTTGAGGAGCTGAAGGCGGTCAAGGAGGGCAGCAAGGCGGAGCTTGAGGTCTTTGTCCACGGTGCGCTCTGCGTCAGCGAGAGCGGCCTCTGCCTCTTCTCCAGCTTTTTGGGCGGCAAGTCCGCCAACCGGGGCGAGTGCACGCAGGCCTGCCGCCGCCTCTACACGGCGGAAAGCCGTGGTGCGGAGGAGACGGGCTACTACTTCTCCCCCTGCGACCTGCAGCTGATAGAGCAGGTCCCCGACCTGATGAAGATAGGAATAGACAGCTTCAAGATAGAGGGGCGCATGAAGAGCGCCGAATATGTCGGCTCGGTCACGGCGGCCTACCGCTATGTGATGGACCACTGGGAAGGCGACCGGAAGGGGGCCGTTGCCGAGGGCAAGCGCATCCTGAGCACGGACTTCGCGAGGAGCAAGACCAACTACTGGTACGGATTCAAGGACGTCCAGGAGGGGGTTGCCCAGGCGGGGGCAAAGATACTGAACCCCAAGCAGGCCGGCGGCACGGGAATCTACCTGGGCAAGCTGAACATGGTCCGCAACGCCTCCAAGGAGGAGCTGGCCGAGGAGGCCGCCGCTTCCACCAAGGAAATCCAGATACGGATGGCCACCCTGCACGGCGGCAGCTACGACCCTGACCCCGGCGACAGCATCAGGATCCACCGGAGGGACGACTCCGGCCGCGTGAGCCACAAGGTCCGGCTGGTCAAGACGGACGACAAGGGCCACCGCTGGATAGACATCCCTGCCGGTTTCCAGGTGGGGGACGAGGTGTACCTGCTGCAGACCAAGTCCATGTCCAAGCGCTACAAGCGCGTCCTCCCGGAGGATCTGTCGTCCTTCCGCTCGCAGCCGGGGGCTGACAGGCTGCCCATACTGGACCTGACCCCCCTGCCCAAGGATGGCCTGTCCTATTTCCCCGCGGGAACCTACATCGCGGTATCGACGACGCAGGACGCGCATGTCGTGCAGACCGCCCGTCCGGCCCGCATCATCGTGGAGCTGAACAACGAGACCGAGTACGATTTCCTGCACAAGGACGGCAGGGAACGGCCCCTCTTCCCGACCGGAAAGCGGAACCTCTTCATCTCGCTTGACCCCTTCCTCCCGGAGGGGGCGATGGAGCACTTCAGGAGCGTCATCTCCGTCCTGCTGGAGAGCGGCTACACGAACTTCATCGTGAACAACCTCGCCCAGCTGGAGCTGCTGCGGGGCGGCGGCCGGAATCTGATTGCTGGACCCTACCTGTACAGCTTCAACAGGTGGTCGGCCAGCTTCCTGGAGAACCAGGATGTGATGGCCTTCCAGATGCCTTACGAGAACAGCGAGGCCAACCTGACGAGGACCTTCGGCTCCAAGATGGAGCGGTCCCGCGTCCTGGTTCCGCTCTTTGCCTATCCCGTCCTCTTCCGCATGCGGTTCAAGCTGCCGGAGAGCTATGACTTCACCTTCTTCAGCGACAAGCAGGGTATCCCCTTCAAGGTGAACTCCACGCCGGACGGGTCCTTCGTCATGCCGGAGCTGCCCTTCAGCATCGTCGAGAAGTCGGAGCAGCTCAAGAACGCCGGATTCGACAGGCAGCTTCTGGATTTCACCAAGACCAGGGTCGGCAAGGGCGACATCAAGAACCTGATGGGCTATCTTGCCCGCCATGAGCATATTCCGGATTCCTCCAGTTTCAACTGGAAGGACGGCTTCTTTGACCAGGAGAAGATGGACGCGTACAAGGCCGCCGACGAGCGGAAGGCCCGTGAGGCGGCGTCTCCTTCCGGGGCGGCCTCCAAGGCTGCGAGGTCCAAAGCCAGGGGCGGCAGGCAGCCGTCCAAGAAGCCGAGCGGCCGCAGGCACTGAGGTGGCCGTATAGATGAAGGTAGCCGTCTATGTGAACCTGCTGGAGCAGGAGTACCAGCTTGCCTTCTACAAGGCGTTCCAGAGCCGGGCCGCCCAGCTCTCGCTGGACACGGTGTGCATCCAGCAGGAGCGGCTTGACGAGTTCAACCCCAGGGAGGGCCTGTGCCCTTCCTCTTCCTTCCTTTCGGTGGACGGGGCCGTGTTCCTCTCGTCCTCCCTGATGAGCACCTCCCATATCCCCCTCTCCGAGGAGCTGAAAAGCAAGTTCCCGGGGGTTCCCCTGCTGATGGCGGGCATGCCCCTGCCCGGCATAAAGTCCGTGACCATCCGT